>CAZZFG010000037.1:2824-7448 GCA_964653345.1 uncultured Bifidobacterium sp.
AAGGTCTAGCCCTATTTAGTAGTTAATTTGTCGCCAGAGCCCACTTGGTGGCACGGTATCGCTATGAGCTCCTCGCGCACCCGCCCCATTCGGGTCGTTGTCGCCAAGGCAGGTCTTGATGGCCACGATCGCGGCGCGAAGGTAGTGGCACGAACCCTGCGCGATGCAGGATGCGAAGTGATCTATACCGGATTACATCAAACGCCGGAAGAGATTGTCACGACTGCAATTCAAGAAGATGCTGATGCAATCGGCCTCTCTATTCTCTCCGGAGCACATCTGACGCTCTTCAAGAAAATCATGGAGCTCATCGGCGAACGGAAAATTCTCGTTTTTGGCGGTGGGGTCATTCCTGATGATGATGTGAAAGCGTTGGAAGCGTTAGGCGTGGCCAAAATTTTCACCTCCGGCGCCTCGACAAACGAGATAGCCGAATGGGTCAAAGCAGCGGTAAGCCATCGCTAGGATTGCGCCACTAGGTAAATCTGAATGCATCGAGAGGTATTGAGTAGTGGATCTTTTTGAGTATCAAGCGCGCGATCTATTCGAAGCACATGGCATTCCCGTTCTCGCTGGAAAAGTAGCAACGACGCCCGAAGAGGCGAAAGCTGCAGCTGCTGGCATGGGCGGCAAAGTAGTTGTGAAAGCCCAGGTGAAGATCGGTGGCCGCGGTAAAGCAGGTGGCGTGAAGTTAGCAACTGATCCTGCAGATACCTTCGAGAAAGCAAACGCAATTCTTGGCATGGATATCAAAGGCCACACAGTTCATAAAGTGATGATTGCCCAGGCTGCTCCGATCAAAGAGGAGTACTACTTAGCAATTCTCCTCGATCGCGCAGCGCGATCCTTCCTCGTGATGGCATCAGTTGCCGGCGGAATGGATATCGAACAGGTTGCCCACGAAACTCCAGAGAAACTTGCGAAAGTCCATGTTGATCCAGCAAAGGGCATCGACATAGCGCTCGCCGAATCAATCGCCAAGCAAGCGCAATTTCCCGCAGATGTGCAAAGTCAAGTTGCAGATGTACTCGTCAAACTCTGGGCATGTTTTGTCGCTGAAGATGCAACTCTCGTCGAAGTAAATCCATTGGTACGCACCGACGACAACCGCATCATCGCTCTCGATGGAAAAGTCACTCTCGATGACAACGCAGCATTCCGCCATCCAGATCATGAAGCGCTCGTCGACCATGCATCGACCAATCCTCTAGAGGCTTTGGCAAAAGAAAAAGATCTCAACTACGTCAAACTCGAAGGACAAGTCGGAATCATCGGTAATGGTGCAGGCCTTGTGATGAGCACGCTTGATGTCGTTGCCTACGCAGGCGAAAAATTCGGTGGGATGAAGCCAGCAAACTTCCTTGACATCGGCGGTGGAGCTTCAGCACAGGTGATGGCTGATGGTCTATCAATCATCTTGAACGATAAGGATGTAAAGAGCGTTTTTGTGAACGTCTTCGGTGGTATTACTGCATGCGATGCAGTTGCCAACGGAATCATCCAGGCGCTCGACATACTTGGCACCAAAGCAACAAAGCCAATCGTGGTTCGGTTAGATGGCAACAACGTGCTTGAAGGTCGCCGCATCTTGAAAGAGGCGAACCATCCACTCGTTGAGCAAGCAGAGACTATGGATGGCGCAGCTGCTCGTGCAGCAGAATTGGCGGCAAAATAATGAGTATCTTCCTCAATAAAGATAGTCGAGTAATTGTGCACGGTATGACTGGTTCCGAAGGAACCAAGCACACCAAACGGATGCTCAAGTCAGGAACAAATGTTGTCGGTGGTGTGACACCAGGCAAAGGTGGCCAAAGCGTCGACATGGATGGCCTTGCGTTGCCGGTGTTCAATTCAGCAAGCGAAGCAGTCGCTGCAACTGGTGCAAATGTCTCAGTAATTTTCGTTCCTGCAAAGTTCACGAAAGCCGCCGTCATCGATGCAGTCGATGCGAAGGTGCCGCTAGCAGTTGTTATCACTGAGGGAATCCCAGTGCACGACTCCACTCAATTTGTTGCCTACGCGCAGAGCAAAGGCACTACCCGCATCATCGGCCCGAACTGCCCAGGGCTGATCACCCCTGGTGAATCGAATGTTGGAATCATTCCTGCCGATATCACTGGCCCTGGACCAATCGGTTTAGTCTCTAAATCAGGAACGCTTACTTACCAAATGATGTACGAACTTCGCGATATCGGTTTCTCCACCGCAGTTGGTATTGGTGGCGACCCTGTTATTGGAACGACACATATCGATTGCCTACGTGCATTCCAGGATGATCCAAAGACTGAAGCAATCGTGATGATTGGTGAAATTGGTGGCGATGCTGAAGAGCGCGCTGCAGCATTCATCAAGGAGTATGTAACAAAACCCGTTGTTGGTTATGTCGCAGGATTCACCGCACCTGAAGGCAAGACGATGGGCCATGCCGGCGCAATTGTCTCGGGATCGTCAGGAACTGCTTCCGCAAAACGCGACGCCCTTGAAGCGGTGGGAGTGCGCGTAGGCGTGACCCCTTCAGAGTCAGCGCAACTTCTCCGTTCTATTCTCGGCCGATAACAATGGCGCGCCCGCTAATCGCTGGCGCTTCAGAAGGAGTGCGCGCTGCGCTCTCGACATTCATTCCGCTCGCGTTAATTGTGCTTGTTGCATGGGCGACAGCAGGTTCACTCAGCGGCCAGATGGGCGATGCACTTCGTGGATCATTCTGGGTTTGGCTTGGTGCGCATCACCTCACTTTTTCTCTCGCGCTGCCACCTTCGGGAATTCCTGGAGCGTTGAGTTTCCTCCCGTTAGGCGCGCTGATTTTTCCGTTCATCGCTTTTCGTGGCGCGCTCAACCGAATCCGTCGTCAATTCGGCCAGAACAATCCACAGCAGAAGTTAGGGACGAGAGAGCGGCAGGCTTTTGTTGGGCTTTTTCTTAGTTACACCGCAATTTTGGTGCTAGCCAGCTTTGGTTCACGCTCTGCAGATGTCCATCCACGATGGTGGTGGGCGCCTTTGATCGTGCTCTGTCTAATTGCTGTAGCGCAATTTACGTTAACAGTTCCATCTGGAGCGCCATCGCTCTTGCGAGACTTAACTCGCATCACCGTGATGGTCGTAGGTGCGCTTTTAGGAATTGGCGCATTCGCATATTCACTCTCGCTACTCTTTCATTTCTCAGTTGTTCGAGATCTTTATGCGGTGCTTGACGCGGGAATCATTGGGGGAGTGCTCCTTACTGCGCTTGGAATTCTTACATTGCCAAATATGGCAATCTCTGCCCTCTCATATCTTTTAGGTTCTGGCTTTGCGATTGGCAGCGGAACGCTCGTGTCACCGGGAGTTCACCGACTCAATGAGATTCCAGCATTTCCATTATTAGGGGCGCTCCCATCGCAAACTCATCCTTACCTCTATCTTGGAGTTGGTATCGGCATCGCCACTGGGGTCTTTGTGATGACTATTCTTAAGCGCACCTCACTTCGCGATATTCGATTTGGGTATGCAGCAGTTCCTTTAGTCTTAACGACCGTAATCTTTCTCTTGACTCTCTTAAGTAATGGATCAGTTCTCGGCGGCGCCCTGACAACAATCGGTCCATCGCTCTGGCAATTTCCACTGCTCTTTCTCGCGCAAGTGTCAATTGGGATGGGCGCCAAGTTCGCATACGACAAATGGGGTCCACAGTGAGTAGTGCCCACCGTAAACGTATAGTTGTTCTCGCTTCTGGAGCGGGGAGCGTCGCGCAATCGCTCTTTGATTCCGTAACGAGAGTCGACGGCGCGCTCCACGAGAAAATCATTATCTCAAGGGTGATTACTGAGAATCCCAGCGCAGGGATCGTGGCACGAGCAAAACAATCAAACATAGAGAGCGTAGTGATTCCGTTTCGACCTGGAGCAGAACGTGCTGCGTGGGAGCGCGAACTTAGCGATGCGATAGCGGCAATAGATCCTTGGTTGGTTGTGAGCGCGGGATTTATGAAGATCCTCTCTGCAGATTTCGTCAAAAGATTTAAGATCATCAACACCCACCCTTCGTTATTGCCTCTTTTTCCTGGGGCGCATGCGGTCCGCGATGCCCTTGCAGCGGGTGCGACCGAGAGTGGTTGCACGCTGCACTTTGTCGATGCGGGCGTTGATACAGGTGCCATCATTGCGCAACGAAAACTCGCAGTAGCCCCGAATGAGAGCGAAGAATCACTCCATGAACGGATCAAAGTATTAGAGAGGGAGCTGGTTATCTTTGGCATACTTGCGCTCCTTGAGGAAGGCGAGTGAATGACAATGCTTCGTAAACCGATAAAGCGCGCCCTAGTCAGCGTTTACGACAAAACTGGACTGATCGAATTTGCCACCGCACTCCATAAAGCAGGCGTTGAAATTGTCTCGACTGGGAGCACTGCAGCAACAATCGAGAAAAGTGGGATCCCTGTCATTCCCGTCGAGAAGTTGACGGGATTTCCTGAATCACTCGATGGACGCGTAAAGACTCTTCATCCGATGATTCATGCAGCGATTCTTGGTGATCTTCGATTACAAACACATATCGATCAATTGCATGCGCTTGGTATCACGCCATTCGACCTCGTAGTTGTCAGTCTCTATCCATTTGTTGAGACTGTGCGCAGTGGCGCTTCT
>CAZZFG010000038.1:0-7425 GCA_964653345.1 uncultured Bifidobacterium sp.
ATAAGCGTGTTGAACTACCAGCGCGCAAGCATGGAAACATTCCACTGTGATAAAGATCTTTCACGGTGTGGCTAGCGAAATCGAGAAGAAAGCTATCGAACGCGCGCTGCTTCTCATAATGGAAGAGAAAGAGCGCGCTGCTAACGCTCACTATGGAAAACCAATTCTTCGCACACCGCTTGAGACGAATCAGAAATAACGAGCAATTAAATGAAGATAATCCTCGCTTCAGCATCCACTGCTCGAACCAAATTGCTCTCGGAGGCAAAGATTCCGCATAGCATTCAAGTCAGTGGCGTAGACGAAGAGAGCGAAGAGTTCGCACAACTTGCTCCTGCAGAAATGGTGCTTGCCCTCTCTCTGGCTAAGGCCACCGCGGTCGCAGCACAACACACAGGTGAAAACGCGCTAGTTATCGGCGCGGATTCCACTCTTGAATTCCAAGGTGTGAGCATGGCAAAACCACAAACAGCGGAAATTGCCATCGCTTGGTGGCGTAATTATGTTGGCAAGAGTGGTCTGCTCCATACCGGTCAAACGGTTATTGATGTGGTGAAAAATAAAACAGTCAGCGCGCTCTCCACTACAGAAATCACTTTTGCTCAAATAGATGAGGAAGAGATTCGCTCCTACATTTCAACACAGGAACCGCTCCAACTTGCGGGTGGCGCATCTTTAGATGGGATAGGTGCACCTTACATTTCACACGTCTCTGGAGATCCCACAGGAGTACTTGGTTTGAGCATGAATGACCTTCGAGTTCTTTGTGAAGAGCTTGGCCATCCCTGGCGAACATTGAGAGCGAGTTAGATTATGTCGATGAAGCGCGTCCTGATAGCTAATCGTGGTGAAATCGCCATTCGGGTAGCTCGAGCAGCAAAAGATCATGGCTTAATTCCAATTGCTCTCTATTCACACGGAGATAGAAATGCACAACACGTTCTTGCGTGCGATGAGGCTTACTCACTTGATGGAACGACAGCATCTGAGAGTTATCTCAACATAGAGAAAATCATCACTGTGGCCAAAGCAGCCCGCGCTGATGCTGTTCACCCTGGTTATGGATTTCTTTCAGAGAATGCACAATTTGCGCAGGCGGTTATTGATGCTGAGTTGATCTGGATTGGCCCACCCCCACACGCCATTTCTGCGCTCGGAGATAAGGTCTCTGCGCGAAAGATCGCAGCGAAAGTCGGCGCTCCGCTCGTGGCTGGCACTGCAGATCCCGTTGAAAACTCTGCCGAAGTTCTCGCCTTTGCGAAAGAACATGGACTTCCCGTCGCGATTAAAGCAGCGCACGGTGGTGGTGGGCGCGGCCTTAAAGTGGCTCGTACGTTCGAAGAGATTCCAGAACTCTTCGATTCCGCTGTCCGAGAAGCAGTTGCTGCATTCGGTCGCGGTGAATGTTTTGTTGAGAGATTTCTTGATCGACCGAGGCACGTAGAAACTCAAGTTCTTGCTGATGCGCATGGAAATGTTGTCGTCGTTTCAACCCGCGATTGTTCACTGCAAAGACGCCACCAGAAACTTGTGGAGGAAGCGCCCGCACCTTTTCTTAGTGATGCGCAGATCAAAGAGCTCTACGCATCCAGTAAAGCGATCATTAAAGAAGCTGGATACGTTGGTGCGGGAACCTGCGAATTCTTAGTCGGCGTTGATGGCACAATCTCGTTTCTGGAAGTGAACACGCGCCTACAGGTAGAGCATCCAGTGAGCGAAGAAGTGACTGGACTTGATTTGGTGCGCGAACAATTTCGTATTGCTTCTGGAGAACGACTGGCCTTCGGCGATCCGGAGATCCGAGGTCACTCCATCGAGTTTCGAATAAATGGCGAGGACCCTGGGAAGAACTTCCTGCCTACACCTGGAGTCATCACTGGATGGCGCGCGCCATCAGGTCCTGGCGTTCGCGTTGATGCCGGCTTCACATCAGGTGATGTCATTAGCGGAAATTTCGACTCGTTGCTAGCAAAGCTCATCGTCACTGGCGCAACGCGCACTGAGGCGCTGGAACGAGCGCGCCGCGCTCTCGATGAATTTCAGGTGGAAGGAATTGCCACGGCGCTACCTTTCCACCGCGCAGTAGTAAAAGATGCTGCTTTTATCTCTGAACCATTTAAAGTTTTCACTGGCTGGATTGAAAGTGAGTTCCAGAACGATATTCCTGCTTTCAATCAAACAAGTGAATCGCTCCAAGAATCAGTAATGGAACGATTAGTCGTCGAAGTAGATGGCCACCGCTTAGAAGTAGGAGTACTCAGCAATACACCGAAGCGTCGTCGATCCAATGCGACGCGCACGTTCAAGAATCAAGGAAACGCTCTTACTAGTCCAATGCAAGGCACTGTCGTAAAGCTTGCGGTAGCAAATGGAGATCAGGTGAAAGAAGGAGAGCTCATCGCGGTCCTTGAAGCGATGAAAATGGAGCAGCCGCTACTGGCACATAAAGATGGCGAAATCTCTGGGCTTGATCTCACAGTTGGCGCCAGCATCTCCAGCGGCACACAGATCTGCCAAATTCTTTAACTACCAACTCTCTGGAGCGCGGTAAGAACCCCAGGCGCTACGCAGGGCGTTGCAGATTTCGCCCACTGTGCCATTGGCCAAGAGCGCGCTCTTAATTAGTGGCAGTAAATTCTCATCACTTCGTGCCGCACTCGTCAATTTCTCAAGTACATCAGCGAGGGTTTTCTCATCGCGATCGCTTCTTAGTTTGTTGAGTTTCGCGCTCTGATCTGTGGCAACAGACTCATCGACTCGCAGCGGTTGATAGGGCTGTGGCGGTGAGACAAATTCGTTGACTCCAACTATGACTCGTTCTTTCCGTTCGATTTCCTGCGAGATGCGATAGGCGTTCTTCTCAATCTCACTCTTTTGGAAGCCCGCTTCAACGCCAGCAACTGCCCCACCGAGTTCGTCGACCTTAGCAATCAACATCTCTATCTCTTCGACCAATTGATTAGTCATTGCCTCAACTGCCGCCGAGCCTGCCAAGGCATCAACAGTGCGTGCCAAATCGCTCTCGTAGGCAATAACTTGCTGAGTGCGCAGGGCTAGAAGCGCAGCTTTTTCAGTGGGTAAACCAAGAGCTTCATCGAAAGAATTAGTGTGGAGCGACTGAGTGCCACCTAGAACTGCTGCGACTGCCTGCAACGTTACGCGAACAAGATTTAGTTCAGGTTGGGCCGCTGTTAATTGCACTCCTGCAGTTTGAGTGTGGAATCGAAGGTGCATGGCGCGTTCACTTGAGATTCCGAATCGCTCTTTGATGATTCGTGCCCAAACTTGACGTGCTGCACGAAATTTCGCAACCTCTTCTAACACGGTGGTTCGTGAGACGAAGAAGAAGCTCATTCGAGAAGCCACCTGTTCGATATTTTGGCCGCGAGATCGTGCAGCCTCTAAATAAGCGATGGCGTTACTCAATGTGAAGGCAACCTCTTGCACGGGATTAGCGCCCGCTTCAGCCATGTGATACCCAGAGACAGAGATGGAGTTCCATTTAGGTAACTTGGTTGAGCAGTATTCAAATATGTCACAGATCAAGCGCATTGAAGGTTTCGGTGGGTAGATGTATGTCCCCCGCGAGATGTACTCCTTCAAGATGTCATTTTGAATCGTGCCGCTGATCTGATCGCTTGATACGCCTTGCTCCTCAGCAACAATTTCGTACATCAAAAGTAATATTGCTGCAGGTGCATTGATCGTCATTGATGTAGAGACCTTGTCGAGTGGAATACCCTTGAAAAGTTCCCGCATATCATCAAGAGAATCTATTGCGACTCCAACTCGACCCACCTCGCCTAACGACTGTTCCGCATCTGAATCGAAACCCATCTGCGTCGGTAGATCGAACGCGACCGAAAGTCCACCAGTTCCAGCATTTACCAACTGGTGATATCGCTCGTTCGATTCTTTGGCAGAGCCAAATCCTGCATATTGCCGCATGGTCCATGGCTTGCGTAGATACATCTCTTCGTAGATACCGCGCGTGAAGGGATACTCACCTGGTCTCTCACCAGTAGTTACGTAATCTGCTTTGATGGGAAAACCAGATTCAGAAGTCGCGCTCACGTGTGAATCCTATCTCTCCCGGAGTGGCTTGAGGAAAGAATCTAAGATCAATCAATATTCTCGTGCTCTATGAAAAAAGTCCGCCTTTTATTAGCGCTGATACTCGCAGCCGGCATGTCGGCGAGCGTGCTACCAGCTATCGCCGAGGCGAATTCCTCTAGTTCTATCGGCGGCGGACGTCTAGGTGAAACAGGCGTAATCGTTAACTCTGCTGAAGGAGATGGAGTCTCCGCACCTCCTGAGACATCTGCGCTTTCATATCTCATTGCAGATTTCGAGACTGGAGAAGTGCTCGCTGCTAAAAATCCACATAAGAAACTTCCTCCCGCTAGCACATTGAAAACGTTAACTGCCCTGACGCTTATATCGAGAATTAACATGGACAAGACCTACACCGGTACATGGCGCGAGGCGAGCACAATTGGAAACAAAGTAGGGATCTGGAAGAATCGTAAATATAAGGTGCGCGATATTTGGTATGGCTTGATGCTTCAATCCGGAAACGACGCTGGTGTCGCGCTTGCCAATATCAGCGGTGGAATTAAGAAAACTTCCCAACTGATGCGTGCAAAAGCGAAATCAGTGAAAGCGTATGACACTATTCCAAAGAGCCCGCACGGATTGGATACCCCAGGTCAAGTCTCGACGGCATATGACCTTGCACTTATTGCCCGTGCGGCAATGAAAGATAAAAACTTTCGGAAGATTGTTGCGACCAAGACATATACATTCCCAAATTCAGGACCACGAAATGTAGATCGCAAGATTAGGAACTTAAATAAAATAATGTTTACTTATCCTGGAGTTATCGGGGTCAAAACAGGGTATACAACAAAAGGTCGAAATACTTACATAGGAATTGCTAAACAAGATGGCCGGACAATTATCATCACATTCATGCACCTTCGCTATGGGCGGGATGAATTGGCGAAAAAGCTTTTTGATTGGGGCTTTTCGGCAGTAGGAAAGATTGAACCGGTGGGAGAGCTAGTCAGCTAACGTAACCGCTACTTTTTGCGAGGTAACAGACCCAGCGAGTTGTACACCGTTGAAATTGTTTGTCCCGCTATCGCCTCAGCGCGATCTGCTCCTTCGCGTAGGACTTCAAGTAACGCGCTTTCATCTTTGAGATATGCCAAAGCGGTCTCACGAATCGGCTTTAACGCCTCAGTGACCACCTCAGCCACATCTTTTTTGAAATCTCCATAACCTTTTCCTGCATAATCACTCTCGATGCTATTTATGTTTCGCCCAGTTATTGCGCTGAAAATCGAGAGCAAATTACTAATGCCGGGCTTCTCGCTCTCATCGAATGTGACTTCTCTTCCAGTATCTGTGACGGCACTTTTAATCTTCTTTATGTTTGCCTCTGGAGTATCAAGTAATTCAATTACGCCGGCCATACTCGCAGCAGACTTACTCATCTTTGCTGTTGGTTCCTGGAGATCCATGATTTTCGCTGTGCTCTTCAAAATGTGTGCACCAGGAACAGTGAACACATCGCCAAAGCGTGCGTTGAAGCGCTGCGCGAGATCTCTCGTCAATTCAATGTGTTGCCGCTGATCTTCGCCTACGGGAACTAACTCTGGTTGGTAGAGCAAGATGTCGGCTGCCTGCAACATGGGGTAGGTAAAAAGCCCTACTACCGTCCGGTCAGTTCCACTTTTCTGTGATTTATCTTTGAACTGTGTCATGCGATTAGCTTCACCGAAACCTGTGATGCACTCAAAAACCCAACCCAATTGATTATGAGCTGGTACATGCGATTGTATGAACAGCGTAGATTTCTTCGGATCGATTCCTATTGCTAAAAGTTGTGCAGCTGAAGCGAGGATCCGCTTTCGTAAGAGCGCAGGATCAACTTCTACTGTGAGCGCATGGAGATCAACAATGCAGTAATAGGCATCGTGAGTGCTCTGGAGTTCAACCCACTGCGTGAGTGCGCCCAGGTAATTGCCTAGATGAAAGGAGTCATGAGTCGGCTGGATGCCTGAAAGAACTCTTTTACTCACGCCTATCCTTCCTGTGTCTCGATGGGCCATTGATCACCCTAGTCGGATAAAAGTACCCGAAGCATTGCCGGGCGTTTACCTTCAACCGCTTCCACGATTAATTCGCATCCCGGTAGCTCAACTCGATCTCCTACTTCAGCAATCCGTCCCAACTTATGCGTCATCAGCCCGCCGATGCTCTCATAGGGGCCTTCGGGGAATTGATAGCCAATCTCATCGCTTACTTCAGCCAGGTTAGTCAATCCGTCGATATGAAACTCACCCGACTTAGCTATCCGCACTTCGTCGACCTCGTGGTGATCATACTCATCGCGAATCTCTCCGATGAATTGTTCGACTAAATCTTCAAGTGTGATGATGCCATCGGTGCCGCCATATTCATCGACCACGATGGCGATATGTGATCCCGCTGCGCGCATTTGAGAGAGCACGGGAAGTAACTCTTTAGTGCCAGGTATAAATTGAATTGGGCGCACCAAGTCCCCAATGCGAGTCTGCCGTTCATAAAGTTGTGGATCTAAGAGATCTCGGACGCTTACAAAACCAATGATGTCGTCAAATGAACCGTTCACCACTGGAAACCGTGAATGGCCTGTTTCGATGATTACTTTTACCGCTTGTGCAATTGATAGCTCGCTATCGAGGAAATCTACCTCAGTGCGCGGCACCATCACCGAATGAATCTGCCGATCGCTTGCTTCAAATACTTCCTCAACGATCTCCTTCTCAGCGCGTGTAAATGCATGATGTCCAGTTAACAGATCAAGCAGTTCCTCTTCGGACATCTGCTCTTTGGCAGCTTGAGGATCAACTCCGAATGCGCGGACTAGAAGATCTGTTGATTTCGACAATAACCAGATGATCGGACGGAATAGTCGCGCAATGACATCCACCGCACCCGCGCTCGCAAGGGCAATTGGCACAGCACGCACGATCGCAATCCGCTTTGGCGTTAATTCACCGATGATCAAAGAAACATACGCAATCACCAGCGTCAGTCCAATGAGCGAAAGTAGCTCTGCCACATTTTTCTGTAACCCTAAATCTTCCAATGCCGGTGCGATGTAGCGACCGAGCCGTTCGGCTCCGATCGCAGCAGAGAGAAAGCCAAAGACTGTTATTCCTACTTGGATGGCAGCGAGGAAGCGATTGGGATTTGAGGTCAGAGAGGCGACGCGAGCGCCCCGCTTGCCAGTTCCTGCCAACTGTTTAATCTGGCTCTCGCGGAGCGAGATCAGGGCGATCTCTGCCGCCACCAAGAGCGAGGAGAGGCCAATCAGGGCCAGGACGATGGCGATATCGCCGACGACCTCCCCTATAGAACCAGACACCCTTCAAG
>CAZZFG010000039.1:0-1730 GCA_964653345.1 uncultured Bifidobacterium sp.
CAGCGAAAGAGATATCCCACAAGGTGTTCGAGCGACTTATTGAGCGAACTCAGAGCGGTGTCTGCGCTCCACACCACTTCCCCATTGCGAGTGATGCGCGCGGCAATCGTCATCTTCGAGTGCTCGGGGGCGAGCCAACTAGGCGTGATTCGGGGACCAAGCGCGGTCGAGCCAAGGTAGCTTTTTGCCTGCGGCAGGTAGAGCGGATTTGCGCCTTCAATGGAACGAGAGGTCACATCATTGCAAATGGTGAATCCAACAATCTCTTCATGCGCGTTGATGACAATTGCAACCTCTGGCTCAGGGACAGTTGAGGTGCAATCTGCGCGTTTACCAACGACATCGCCATTTCCCACTGTGCGTCGGAAATTCGCCTTGAAGAAGAGCTCTGGACGATCCGCCTCGTATACCTTCTGGTAAACATCAGGTGTTCCGCTCTCTTCTTTCCGCGCATCGCGAGAACGTAAATAGGTAACGCCAGCTCCCCAAACTTCGCTCTCCGGAGCAAGTGGTGGTAACTCTCGACCATGGATCTCGGGTCCATTCGGGCCAGCAAGAATCTCCTGTAATTGTGCGAGTGGAATCTGCAGCGCTGCGGTGAGTGTGGGTAGCTCTCTAATCGCAAAATACTTGCCATCAACATACTTCGCTAAGGCAAAAGGATTCTCAGAACTCTCTATTACTGCAAGTTGCATGTCAATCCTCCGAAGCTGGGATGGTTGAGGCTTTTTATATTAGGCAGTGCTTGACGTCGAACCCTTCACAATCGTGGCTCGCCCTGATTCAAGGCGCGCAACAGGAACTCGGAATGGCGAACAAGAGACGTAATCAAGGCCCACTGAATGGAAGAAATGAATACTTCGCGGATCTCCGCCATGTTCACCGCAGACACCAAGTTTGAAATCTGAACGCAGCGACCGAGCAGCTTCAGATGCCATCTTCACAAAGAGGCCCACACCATCTTGATCTAGCGATTCAAATGGATTGAACGGGAGCAACTCAAGATCAAGATATCGAGGTAAGAATGTTGACTCAACATCATCCCGACTAAATGCCCACGTTAACTGAGTGAGATCGTTGGTTCCAAAGGAGAAGAAATCTGCGTAATCAGCAACACGTTTGGCAGTGATTGCCGCGCGTGGGGTTTCGATCATGGTGCCGATTGGAATATCTAGCGTTTGGCCGGTACTCGAAAGGGTATGCGCAATCTCCTCTTCAAGGGTCTCACGCAAGTGCAGTAACTCACGCTGCGTTGCCACAAGTGGAATCATGATCTCCGGCTTTGGATCATGTCCGAGGCGACGAACTTCGATTGCAGCGTGCACAAGAGCGCGTACTTGCATCTTAAATAGCTCTGGAATCAAGATGCCAAGGCGCACGCCTCGTAATCCCAACATCGGATTGGATTCGTGAAGTCGTTTGACCGCTGCAAATATCGCTTGCTCGCGCGGTGATACATCAGTACCAAGCGCTTCGGCGCGCGCCATGTCGCCAGTCATCTCAGCAAGATCTGGAAGGAATTCGTGGAGAGGTGGATCGAGCAAGCGGACGGTGACTGGCAGTCCGGACATCGCCATCATGATGCCGACAAAATCACCACGTTGCAGTGGTTCCATTTCGGCGATGACGCCACGTTGTACTTCTTCATTCTCGGCAAGGACTAATCGCTCGACAAAGAGTCTGCGTTCACCAAGGAACATATGTTCGGTCCGACAGAGCCCTACGCCTTC
>CAZZFG010000039.1:1830-4240 GCA_964653345.1 uncultured Bifidobacterium sp.
GCGCGCTCATCGACAGAGATGCTCTCTGTGCCACAGACTGCAGTTTTTCCCATGCCGCGTGCCACCACTGCAGCATGCGAAGTCTTGCCACCACGACTGGTCAAGATACCTTCGGCGGCGACCATGCCGACCAAATCATCAGGGCTTGTCTCGCGGCGAACCAAAATAACTTTCTTGCCAGAACGAGCTAAGTCGAATGCACGCTTTGAGTCGAAGACAACTTCACCAACAGCTGCGCCGGGTGAGGCTGGGATACCGCGGGCAATCTCTTTTACTGATCCTGAAAGATCAAATTGCGGGAACATGAGCGAAACTAATTGATCGCCAGAGGTTCGCGATAGCGCCTCATCCATCGAGATTTTCTCTTCATCGACCATGTGGCACGCGATACGAAATGCCGCTTCAGCGGTTCGCTTACCAACGCGAGTCTGAAGAATCCATAACTTGCCTCGTTCAACGGTAAATTCAATATCGCAAAGATCGCGATAGTGCGTCTCTAAAAGATCCATCACGCGTTGCAGCTCTTCAGAAACTACGGGGTACTTCTCTTTCATATCCTGAAGTGACATGGTGTTTCGAATTCCAGCTACTACATCTTCGCCTTGTGCTCGCTCAAGATAATCACCGTAGCTGCCATGTTCGCCCGTTGCTGGGTCACGCGTGAATGCCACACCAGTACCAGAGAGATCATCGAGATTTCCAAAGACCATGGATTGAATGTTTACTGCAGTTCCAAGATCAGAAGGAATTCGCTCGCGTCGACGATATAAACGAGCTCGCTCAGAATTCCAGGAACGAAATACCGCTTCAATTGAACTTAAGAGATGCTCCCGCGGATCTGTTGGGAATGCCTTTGATGTCACCACTTCGATAACTTTGATAAATGCCTCGGCGAGCGCTTTCAAACCATCGACATCAAGCTCTGCAATGGAGGCGACTTTCTTGTTCTCGAGGATTCGATGTTCAACTTTATGGAATTCACTTGGCGGTACATCGCACACGATACGGCCAAACATGTCGACGAATCGTCGGTAGGAGTCCCATGCAAACCGAGGGTTGCCGCTTGCTTTTGCAATTCCTTCTGCTACCTCGGGGGTCATACCCACGTTCAAAACTGTTTCCATCATTCCCGGCATAGAGAACTTGGCGCCAGAGCGAACTGATACCAAGAGTGGATTGCTTGGATCGCCAAACTTCTTACCTAACGACTTCTCTAGGTCTGCAAGCGCGTGATCGACTTCAGATAGGAGCGCAGCTGACATCTGTTCACTCGCTAGATACTCACGGCACGCTTCTGTTGTGATGGTGAAACCAGGAGGAACGGGAAGACCCATTCGCACCATCTCGGCGAGGTTTGCACCCTTACCGCCGAGCAGATCTGATTGGGTTCTATCTCCGACAGTGAACGGGTAAATCAGCGCCTTTGCCTGGGATGCCATACCCGAAATCTACCCACCCGAAGGGGGTGCTCGATACCTGATTTCCTACCCATGAATTATTTGGTGTCGCCAAACCCTTCCCTTGCGGAGCGACAGAACAGTCCGATCACGCCGAGCACGCCGAGCACGCCGAGCATTAGGGGCCTGAACCAATGCTGCCTTTTCCATACAGCCGGATAAGGGATTAGATTAGGCACATGAGCGAGCGCGGAACTGAGAAGGAATTTGCCGGCCTCACGGCGATTATTACCGGGGCAGCCTCTGGAATCGGCCTTGCTACCGCCAGACTTTTACATCAGAACGGTGCGCAGATAATCGGGCTCGACCTCAATCAAGGTGAACTTAAAGATTTCGCAACCTGGATTTATTGCGATGTGAGCACGCTCGAATCGGTGACCAAGGCATTTGCCGAAGTTCGCCAAAAGACAAGCGTCGTTGACATTCTCATTAACAACGCAGCGGTCGGTTCCATTGGAACTGTCGAAAGCGAAAGTGAAGAGAATTGGGAAAAAATCTTCAACATAAATGTCTTTAGCGTTGCGCGCGTTACCAAAGCTGCGCTACCGCTACTTCGCAAATCAAAAGTGCCATCAATAGTGAACACTTGTTCAATTGCTGCGACAGCGGGAATTCCAAATCGAATCATCTACTCTGCCTCTAAGGGTGCAATCCGGACAATGACCTTTTCTATGGCATGTGATTTCATCAAGGATCGAATTCGTGTTAACTGTGTTAATCCCGGCACCGCTGATACACCGTGGGTGCAGCGATTGCTCAGCCAGGCTGATGATCCAGTGGCAGAACGCGAACGCCTCGAGGCGCGTCAACCATGGGGTCGCTTGGTCTCTGCGGAAGAGGTCGCAAGCTCAGTTGCCTACCTTGCAAGTCCACGACAAGGCTCCACAACGGCGACCGAGATTTCCGTCGATGGTGGAATGCAGAACTTGCGCGTTCCTAAATAACTGAACGCA
>CAZZFG010000039.1:4340-7388 GCA_964653345.1 uncultured Bifidobacterium sp.
CCTTGAATATGTCCACCTGATGGATAGAGACCAGGTGCGTTGCGAACGGTGAATTTAAGGTAAATCGGAGCTGCAACGCGTACGAGATCAGGCACTTCATAGTGACGGACTGCGCCACCAAAATCGTCAGCAGCTTCAACATATACATCAACTGGAATATCGACTTGCGCACGGATAGCGGCAATTTGTGCGAGGGAGAGATCAGTCGTGAGATTCAAGGTAGAGGCTCCCAAATCTTCATAGAGCGCCGCCGTTGCTGGGTTATTACATGGCAGAGCCACAGATGTCTTCAATATGAAGTCACTTGGTAGGTCGCCCTTTCGCTTTGCCTCACCTAAAACTTTGAGTAATCCAACATCTCCAACCAGAATCGAGCGCACTCCAAGAGCGGCGCCATGCAATACATCTTCCATGGCGAATCGAACTTGATCTGCACCGCGAAGCGATGGGTGAACGGTTGCGCTCGAAGTCCCGACAGTTGCGCGTCCGATATCCCACGAAGAACGTGGTCCAACAAAGAGACAGACCTCAGCGCCAGCCTCTTTACCAAGCGCGAGATACTCCGTTATCTCTTCATCGCGAAGCATCATGATTCCACTACCTTGACTTGCCCGATGGAAATCAAGCGAATACTTCTTTGCCTCATCCATGACCGCGCGCATCGCAGCAGGGCCCTCTACGGAAGGAATCTCAACTTTCCATCGCGCACCGTCGCTAAAGCGCTTGGCGCTCTCAGGCAGTCCGTCGAGATCTTCATATCCGACCCCTTGTGCAGAGAGCGCAGCTATCGCGCGCTTCATCGGCCCTTGCGGATCGCGAGTGCTCTTCCATTCGTTACCTGAAGTCTGCGCTGCCATTTTTAACTCCTCGCCTTTGCTACCGCTGCCAAGAATGCTTTCACATTACCGTCGATTGCGTCTATTCCACCTTTAATGAGCGGACCACCTACACCAACAATATTGGCGCCAGCTGCGAACCAATCCCCCACCGACTCTGCGCTCAAGCCTCCAGTCGGACACCAGAAATTTCCTGGGAAGGGATCACGAAGCGCCTTTAAATGTCCAGGGCCAAAAGTCGATGCAGGAAATAGTTTCAAGATATCTGCGCCATATTTTTTCGCCGCCGCCACTTCACTTGGCGTCGCAACTCCTGGAAGTGAGAGTAAACCCTGTCGCTTGGTCTCTCCGATTACCTCTTCATCTGTGTTCGGCGAAACGATAAAAGTGGCGCCTGCATTCTTCGCGCGCACGACATCTGCGCTCTCGACAACAGTCCCTACACCTACTTGAACGCCACTTTGTGCTGCGAGGCGTTCGATAATCCGAAGTGCACCTGGATTAGTCAAAGTAATTTCGATAGTGGTCAACCCTGAGGCGACTATCCGTTCTGCAACGCGTTGCCCTAACTCTTCATCAGGCATGCGCACAATGGCAACAGCACCTGCACGTAAAAGATCTTCTCTGGTAACCATTCTCACTTCGCCTTTCCTAGAATCTCCTCGACAAAACTTTTATCTGTAATGCCATTCTTGCCGCGAGGCAATCCAGCCCAATCACCGAATTGACTCGCTACTCGCGCGCCAGAGATTGTTCCTTGGGAAACTGCATCGCCAATCGTCAGATCTGCGAGCAAACCTGAAATCACTCCACTGGTGAACGCATCCCCTGATCCCACTGGATCAACCGACTGCACGCGAGGTGGGTGAACGGTATGCACAGCTCCGTCGACAGCATAAGTTAGCAACTCAGGACCTTTGGTCATGATGGCAAAGGTATTGCCGCGAGCAGCAGCGATTCGAAGCGCTTCCTGCGGGTCGCTCGTACCAAAGACGGCGCAATACTCATCTTCACCACCAATTAGTAAATCAACATCACGCGCTAACGGTTCGAGAACTTTCCGAGCTTGCTCCTCGCTCCACAATTTTCTCCGAATATTGAGATCAAAGCTCTTCTTTATCCCGTGCTTTCGTGCTGACGCTAAACCTGCTGCAACGGTTGCGGCGGCGCTTGATGAGATTGCGCAGGTAATTCCTGTTGCGTGCAGCCAGCGCGATGCGGCGATTATGTTTTGATCGAGATCCTCAGGCTGCATCAATGAGGCGGCTGCGCCTTTTCGTAAGTAACTCGCTTCAACTGGCGCGCTCGTGCCGGGGTTACGGATCATTGCGCTGCTAAAACTATCGACCCGCTTAACGCCCGAGAGATCTACTCCTTCGCTTTCAAAATCAGCGATGACGGCGCTACCTAATTGATCATTTCCCATCAAAGTAAAGAAATGCGCCGATAGACCAAGTCTCGAAACACCGACAGCGACATTGCCTTCAGCTCCTGCTGTGCTTCGCGAATACGTGCGAGCGGTGAGAACTGAATCGGTATCACTAGCGAGGAAAAGCGCCATCGCCTCGCCAAAAGTGTAAAGATCAGGCATTGGCGGCTGCTGCCGAGAAGGTAAATGTATTCGTCACTTTGCCACGGACACCAGGGGTAGCGATAAAAGTCATTCCAGCTTCGGGGGCCTCACCAGCTTCATCATCATCGCGAGCGCTGGTGATGATCAATTGATCAAGATTTGGGCCAGCAAATGCACCGGAGGTGATTCTCCGCGCTGGTAAGTCAATCTGTTCAATTAACTTTCCGTTCTGACCGTCGAAACATCTGATTGCAGAGCCTTCCCAGAATGCAACCCAAAGATTGTCGTTAGCATCCATACAAAAACCATCAGGCATCCCGAACTCATCAGGGAAATTGATGAAGGTGCGGCGATTTTTGATTTCACGTTCCTCTACATCGAATTTATCCACGCGTCGAAGTGGTGTATCCACGTAGAACATCGACTTGTGATCAACGGTCCAATCAATGCCATTGCTAATAGTCACATCACCGAAGAGACGACGAATATGGTGGCCGCCTTTTTGTAATTGATAGAGCGCGCCAGCGTTTGTCTCAAAGTCATATGTCATAGAACCGAGGAAGAGATCTCCCCAAGGCGCGACTTTTGCATCATTCCAACGGAGATTTTTCGATTGCAGATAACCATCAGCTTCAACTC
>CAZZFG010000040.1:0-5277 GCA_964653345.1 uncultured Bifidobacterium sp.
CAGAGCAGTAATTGCAGGGAAGTAATTCCAGAGATGTGATTTCACTTCTCTTGTATTGCAACACTGCTCGCTGACTTTATGAATACCTCGCTAGAAAATTGTGACTGTTGATTGTGCACGATCAACTGAGAGCGCTGCAAGTTTCTAGCGGGGGTTCAATTCCCGCGCGTGAGCGCTTCTGCTGCGGCTTTAGCTATGAATGAAACACGATCAACAAGTACTCGAGTGATGGCTCCTTGAGCTATTAATCGTGTACCGCTATGACACTGAACGTCGAAGATAATCCTTTTTCCTACAACAGATGAGACCGTGGCGGTTGCCACCACCTCATCACCTACACCGGCCGTCGCGGTGTGATCGACCTCAATTCGAACACCAACTGTCGTCTCACTCTGCTCGAGAAACTCGGCGAGCGAAGCGATGGTGGCGTTCTCAGCGAGAGCGATAACCGCTGGAGTGCCAAGCACCGGAACATCTCCACTTCCTAGCGCAATCGCTGTATCGCCATGGCGCACCGTCATACGCGATAGACCAACCGCACCAATAAATCGCTCTGGACTCATCGCTAGCCAGCCCCTGCGTTATCTGCTTTAGTTTTATGACCTTGATTAACGACTGCTAAAACCACTAACGGATCGCCCTCCTGGATGACATCACCAGGGACGACTCCTACATCAACTACTTCGCCATCAAATTCGGCGAGTACAGGTATCTCCATCTTCATGGATTCAAGGAGTAGGAGGGTGTCGCCCACCGAGACTTTGTCGCCAACAACGACAGAGACTTCCAAGACGTTAGCCACCATCTCGGCTCGAATGGTCTGATTCACGTTCTACAACTTAGCCCAATGGATCGCTACTAGGTGGTATTCCCACGAGTGAATTAACGCTAATCCTCGTCGCGCTCAAATCGCTCATGAATCTCTACGTGAGTGTGGATGAAAGTATCTGTAGTGATTTCTGTATAAGTAATGGATTGATGCCACTCGAATTGCGGCTGGCGAATCATGGCGCTGACGTTCCTGCGCAACTGCTCTGAGGCCTCTTCACGACAGGATCGATTAAGGAGCGCTTTTAATTGTTGATTAAGAAGCGCTTCTTCTGTGGTTCGAGTAGCACATGGTGGACACTCTTGAATATGAAGCTCGATTGCTTGGACGCTATCGCGATCGTCGATTTCATGATCGATGTAGAGCACAATTGCATGCAACACTTCGGTGCAAGCAAGATTGTGGTGATTACCGCAACTCATTCGCCCTCACCTCGCTTGATGTACCCTCGCTCGCGGGCATAATCGGCCAATGATTCGCGTAACAACTTTCGACCACGATGTAGACGTGACATCACAGTCCCGGTTGGGATATTAAGAATTTCAGCAACCTCTTTGTACGAGAAGCCTTCGACATCAGCGAAGTACACTGCAAGGCGAAATTCTTCTGGTAACTCTTGTAGCGCAATTTTGATATCACTATCTGGCAATTGCTCTAACGCCTCTACCTCTGCAGACTTTCCTTGATCGCTGGTATGGGTTGCTGCCTCTGCAATCTGCCACTCTTCGATTTCACCGTCAGAGATCAGCGGCTGGCGCTGCTCTTTTCGATAAATATTGATAAAAGTTGTCGTGAGAATTCGATAGAGCCAGGCTCGTAGATTTGTTCCCTCTGTGAACTGATGGAATGAGGTAAAAGCTTTAGCAAAAGTCTCTTGAACTAGATCTTCAGCGCTCTCTGGATTCTTCGTCATCCGAAGCGCCGCGCTGTAGAGAGCATCAAGATACGGAAGCGCATCCCGCTCGAATCTCGCGTGCAATTCAGCGCGAGCAACTACCCCCTGGCTAGCGCCTCGTGAGAGCGGAGCCGGGGCGCTCGCTCGATTGCGTTGCACCATTTGCTTGCCCTGCTTGCCCTGCTTGCCCGACCCTGCCTGCGAATCGGTAGGGGGCGTCATAACTGAGCACTGTACCGCCATACTCTTAGTAACCCCTGAGCGAAGATTGTTATTCCCGCACGGGCACGCTAGGAGCGTTAGCGGATCGGTTTAAATCGTCTCAATCAGAGCAGAGTCTCCTGCTCACCCAGCTCGATCGGGAGAATCAACTCGGCTCCGTTATGTGCAATTTTGTTGACGCGCGTAGAGACCGGATCGGCCACCAAGTGCGCCTGCTCAGGTGAGAGCCCATCGGCGATGATTCCACGAAGCACGCTCTCATCGCTCACTCTCGGATCAAGCCACCGCTGCCACTCGGAGTGCGGCAAAAAGAGCGGCATTCGATGATGAATATCTGCAAGAGAACCTGTGGCTTCTTTTGTAATTATTGCAACGGTGCCATTCTCGTACACCCCAGCCATCGCAAGCGGTCGTGAATCTGCGCGATGAATAAAGAACGGTTGCTTGCTGGGAAATCTGCCGAGCTCGGTAGCCCATTCATAGTAACCATCTGCAGGAATGAAACATCTTCGCGATTTGAATGCCTGACGAAACGATGGTTTCTCGTGCACGCTTTCGCTTCTTGCATTAATCGTATGTGCGCTAACAAAATCAGCTTTTGCCCACGAAGGGATTAATCCCCAGCGCATGATCTCAATCTTCGGACCTTCAGTCATTACGTAAATCTCTTGAGTAGGCGCGGTATTCCAGTTTGGTGGCAACTCTCGAGCAGGAACATCAATCAATGAAAACTCCTCTTCAAGCTGGTCAAGGCTTTTTGAGGTAGCAAAGCGGCCGCACATATCCATAGCCTAAGGCGGTACCCTTATCCATATGCCATCAGAGAAAAGTCGCGGTGCTAGAAGCGCTGCTGCCCCCGTGGTGCACGCTGACAGCTCTTCAAGCGCTGGCCTCCCCACGTGGCTCGCACCACAAGTAGCCGCACCCCTTGCAGCAACTGTTGCTCTGCCTGGCTCCAAGTCAGTAACCAATCGCGCCCTGGTCCTTGCCGCTCTCGCGCAATCGCCCTCTACGCTCCATAAGCCGCTCTACTCACGTGATAGCACCTTGATGATTAATGCCCTTCGCTCGCTTGGCGTAGGCGTGGATCAGCAACCAGAGTCCATTTCTATTTCACCTCGAGCGATGAAAGGCCCGGCAGCAATCGATGTTGGTAATGCGGGGACGGTGATGCGATTTCTACCGCCCGTTGCAGCTCTTGCGCACGGAGAAATCTCATTTGATGGCGATCCACGCTCACACGAACGTCCACTCAAACCAGTAATAGCTGCGCTCGAAGAATTAGGAATCGAGATTGATCACGGTGGCAGATATTCCTTGCCATTAACTATCCATGGCAAAGGCGTGATTAAAGGTGGCGCAATTGAGATTGATGCAAGTCAATCGAGCCAATTTCTCTCGAGCTTGCTTTTAGTGGCACCGCGAATGACAGAGGGGCTCACCATCACGCATGTTGGGCCGACGCTTCCCTCTATGCCGCACATCTCTATGACCATTGCCATGCTCAAGGAGCGCGGTATACGAGTTGAGTTACTTGATGCGAATACATGGCGAGTGCAGCCTGGCCAAATTCTTGGACTACGTGCGCTGATTGAACCAGACCTTTCCAACGCTGCTCCTTTTATGGGTGCTGCGCTCATTGCAGGTGGATCTGTCACGATTAAAGATTGGCCAAAAACAACAACGCAACCAGGTGATCAACTCCGCGAGATTTTCCACGCAATGGGAGGTGAGATCACCCGTGGTGCACCAGTCGAAGTTACAAGTAAGAATAACAAGGCCAGCAAGACCAGCGTGAACGGAGCAAATAAAGGTAGCGCTGGTAAAAATGGAGGTAACAAAAACGGTGCTCCATCTGATGATCTAACAATCACTGGCACAGGAGTAATCCATGGCATCGATATAGATCTGCACGAAGTGGGAGAACTCGCTCCATCTATAGCAGCGGTGGCACTTCTTGCCGACTCGCCCTCCCATTTGCGCGGGATTGGACATCTGCGCCTTCATGAAACGGATCGATTGGATGCGCTCGCTCGAGAATTTAACGCCCTTGGTGGAAAAGTAATTGCACACCAAGATTCGCTCGAGATAATTCCCGCTCCACTTCATGGTGGAACATTTCATACATACGAAGACCATCGCCTGGCAACAGCTGGAGCAATGCTTGGGTTGCGAATACCTGATGTATCCGTTGAGAATATCGAGACTACATCGAAGACTTTCCCAGATTTCCCTGGCTTATGGTCGAGAATGCTCGCTCAGTTGCAGGAACCAACGCTTTAGTTATGCGCAATAAGCGAAATTTTGATGAAGACGATATTCGCTCGCGCCCTGCTCGCTCCACAAAACCGCGGAGTAAAGAACGCCCGCAATACTCAAATGCCTCACTAGCTCGAGTGATTACTGTCGATCGCGGCAGAGTGACATGCGTAACCGAAAATCACCAAGAATTCTTCGCAATCTCAGCACGTGAATTAGGAAGACGCTCAGTAGTAGTGGGCGATCTAGTCGGCGTGGTTGGTATCCCGGATGCCGAGCAAGCGCGTGAGGATTTTGCGCGAATAGTGCGGATAGAACCACGTAAGAATTCGCTCCGCCGCTCAGCGGAGGATGGATCAGAGCGAGTGCTCGTAGCTAATGTCGATTACTTAGCGATAGTTTCTGCAACTACAAATCCGGAACCAAAACATGGTTTTGTCAATCGTGCTCTTGTTGCTGCATTCGCAGAAGGTATTACACCAATCCTCGTTATGACTAAAAGTGATCTTGCCTCTGGTGCAGAATTCTTAAGCACCTATACGGGGATGGAGATTCCATACTTCGCACTCCAAAAAGATAAAGATCCGACAGAGTTCCTCCACTTCATCAATGGAAAAGTCACGGTGCTGATTGGCCATTCTGGAGTGGGGAAATCCACGCTTATTAATGCACTGGCTGTGGATGGACAGCGCGAGACTGGTTCTGTAAACGAAGCAACGGGTAAAGGGCGCCACACCTCGTCAAGTGCACTTGCACTGGAAATCACAGGTGGTGGCTGGGTCATTGATACGCCGGGCGTTCGCTCATTTGGCCTATCCCATGTTACGAAAGAGAATGTCATCTCGGCTTTCCCAGATTGTGCAGAGGTGGCCAAGCATTGTCAGAAAAATTGCTCCCACAATGAAGAAGGTTGTGCGCTTGTGGCGTGGGCGGCAGAAGATGATCGACGCCAATCTCGGCTAGGCGCGCTCCAGCAGATTCTCTCGTCACTAGCGGATTAATTCGCGCATCTATAACGCCTGTTCAAGTACCCTTGATACTACGATTTATCTGAGACGTGAACCAGGCTGGA
>CAZZFG010000040.1:5377-7260 GCA_964653345.1 uncultured Bifidobacterium sp.
AGACCTGAATCAGACCTGAATCACAGTTGTATCGAACGTACATGCAACGTGTCTCAGGGCTAACAAGAGCAAGGGCGCGCATAAGAACGGCACAAAAGAGCAGGAATAACAAAGTTAAAACAAAGTTAAAAAGAGCACGAAAGCGGGTAGATGAATTGAGTAACTCGAGCGCAACTGATCTAAAGAGCGACCTGGAGTTAGCCCTTCAACTTGCAAATCTCGCAGACCAGATTTCTACCGCTCGTTTCCTCGCCGTTGACCTCCATGTCGAAACAAAGCCAGATCTCACCCCAGTAAGCGATGCGGATAAAGCCATTGAAAAAGAGATTAGAGAATTGCTCGCGGTGAAGAGGCCAGATGATCAAATCGTCGGGGAAGAGTTCGGAAGCGGAAGCACGGCAGGTCGATATTGGGTCATTGACCCCATTGATGGCACAAAGAATTTTGTTCGTGGTGTTCCGGTATGGGGCACCTTAATTGCACTGATGGAGGGAACAGAGGTACTAGTTGGCGTGGTCAGCGCCCCGGCGCTCTTTCGCCGTTGGTATGCAAGTAAAGGAGGGGGCGCATTCCTCACACTGACAAATGGCACGGCAAATGGCACGGCAAACAATGGCACGACAAATAATGGCGTACCTCGTCGACTCAAAGTCTCCGGCGTTGCAACACTTGAGGATGCATCGCTATCCATCTCAACATTTGCCTCCCCCACGACTGGAAATAGGAATGATGGCTGGGGAGCGCTTCATCCCGGTTTACTCACACTTGCAGAAAAAGTCTGGCGTACTCGAGCCTATGGAGATTTTTGGTCACACCTCTTGGTGGCTGAAGGAGCGGTCGATTGCGCGCTTGAGCCAAAACTAGCCCTATGGGATATGGCTCCCCTGGCAATCATTGTCAGCGAAGCTGGCGGGCAATTCACCGATTTCCGCGGCGTTGCTGGGCCAAATGGAAAGAATGGCGTGAGTAGCAATGGCTTATTACATAACGCACTTCTTGCACACTTTCCTCAATAATTGAGGGAAACATCATCGCTTCGCTCTGGAAGTTCCACCCTGCATCCAACTGGGACTAATCTAGCAATATGGATGTGCGCACGATTGATCTCAAGCTCCATGGCATGACCTGCAGTTCATGCGTGGCGACTATTGAGGGTGCACTCAATGAATTGCCAGGTGTAAGTGCGTCAGTGAATTTTGCTACCGAAACAGCGCATGTAATCGCTCCCGAAACTATTGATATCCCAACGGTAATTAATGCTGTTACCCATACCGGTTATCGCGCCGAGCTTCTCAATGCAACTAGCAATCAATTATTAGAGTCGCCACGAATTGGTTGGCGCTTGATTCTCGCAACGATTTTTGCGATACCCACCATTGTGATTTCTATGTTCATGACGCTTCATGAACCGATAGATAATGCCATTCATTCACTTCTTGATTCACTGAACATTCTCCAACCAACGAATCACCCTTGGGGTTGGTTGGCAATCGGACTTACTGTTCCAGTTCTCTTCATTGCCGGTTGGCCTATACATCGAGTGGGCTTACGTTCTCTGCGACGGGCGAACATGGATACGTTGATATCCATCGGAACACTTGGTGCGTTCTCTTGGTCGTGCTATGCCCAAGCCACCGCGACGGGCGAGATTTATGTTGAGGTTGCAGCAGGTGTCATGCTCTTTATCCTCTTCGGGCGCTACCTAGAGAGCCGTTCCAAGATTAAAGCAGGTGCAGCGCTACGCACCTTGCTCAGCCTCGGCGCGAAAGAGGTCTCCATTATTCGCAACGGCGAAGAAGTCCTGGCGCCGATTGATCATTTGCAAGTGGGAGATCTATTTCTAGTCCGTCCGGGGCAAGCTATTGCTGCTGATGGCATTGTTA
>CAZZFG010000041.1:0-7154 GCA_964653345.1 uncultured Bifidobacterium sp.
TGCGCGATAAATATCGGCAGGTAGAAGAGTTCCTTAAAATTCTTGAGCGAAGCGCGGCAAAGATCTTGGAATCTAAAAATGAGATTCGCTTGGTTGATCTCGGCTGTGGCCATGCTTACCTAACCTTCGCTGCTTTTCGCTACTTTCAACTTCGCGGCCAGCAAGTAAATTTTGTAGGCGTTGATATTCGAGAAAGCTCGAGAATCCGTAATGAAAAGATCGCTATTGAATTAGGAATCGCAGATAGTGTGACTTTTCTGGCAAAAGAAATTCACGACTTTAGCCACGAGAAATTCGATGTCGCAATCGCATTACACGCATGCGATACTGCTACCGATGATGCGCTCGCTTGGTCAATTAACAATGAAGTAGAGATAATTCTTGCCGCACCCTGTTGCCACCACAATCTGCATCAACAAGTAACAGAGTTCCCGCAAGATGTCGGAATTATCGCTCGAGATGGAATTCTTGCTACGCGCCAATTGGATCTTCTTACCGACGAATTGCGCGCTCAAATATTGCGGATTAGTGGATACAAGGCAGAAGTTTTCGAGTTTATTTCCGGAGACCACACTGCGCGAAATCTCATGATTAGAGGAGTGCGAAGTGCAAAAGCCGATCACGCGACAGAACTTCGTGAGTATCGCCACATTTGCAAGGCGTGGGGGGTTACCCCAGCACTTGAAGCTCGCCTTAAATTGGGCGCCATTCCAGCCAGCGACTAGAGTTCACCTGTGTCGGTAGCGGGAAAATCACGGGCTCTTATTGCGCTAATGAAGCTGCGCGTAGTTGAGCTTTTGTTGGTTTCGACCTTGCCAGCAATGGTGCTGGCCCAAGGGGGAATCCCTGATCTAATCCTCACAGTGGCGACGTTAGTTGGAGGCGCTCTAGCTGCAGGTTCGGCCAATGCGTTTAATCAAGTGTTGGAGCAGGATCTTGATGTTGAAATGGGGCGAACAAGTAAGCGGCCTCTAGTGATTGGTGTCATCTCCACCAAAGCTGCGATTGTTTTCGCTTCTGCGACAAGTCTAATCTCGCTTGCAATCTTCTGGTTCTTCACGAACCCATTAGCAACTGCATTAACCCTTCTTGCCATTGCTTTCTATGTTGGCGTGTACACAGCTGTTTTAAAGCGACGAACTCCGCAGAACATAGTGTGGGGAGGTATCGCAGGTTGCATGCCTGTGCTTATCGGGTGGGCTGCCGTGCGAGATTCGCTCTCATGGAGCGCATTTGCGCTCTTCTTGGTCATCTTCTTTTGGACGCCACCACATTTTTGGGCCCTCGCCATTAAATATAAAGATGATTACTCAAAGGCAAAGGTGCCGATGTTGCCTGTTGTTGCAGCAGAGCACATCGTTACCCGCCAAATGTTGGCACATTCAATCGCCATGATTACCTCATCGTTAGCTTTGGGGTTTTTAGCGTCGTTGCCAATTTGGTATTTCATCATTGCGGCCACGCTTGGTATTTATTTCCTCACTATTGTCGTGAAATTAAAAAGTGGACTCGAGGTTGAGCGAAGCAAAGTGGCTGAGCGAATCTTCCATGGTTCGATCACGTATTTAAGCGTGCTTTCGCTAGTTATTGTGCTGGCCGTGCTTGTCTAGTTCGCGCCCATGTGAAAACACCAATTAAGCCAACCAGCAGAAGCAAGATACCTTCCACCTTAAACATACTGAGAAACGTTTGAGCGACAACTGGCGCTGCAGAATTCACTAAAGGATCAGTAGCACTTTGTGCTGCGGATTTAACGCTTGCAGTCGCAGCAAAGAAAACAGCGAGTAAGAATGCTCCTATAGCGGTAAATTCCCAGCCAATCACGCCAACAAAAGAATTTTTATTTCGGGAATATTTCGCCAACCCGACAATTGATAGAACTAAGAGGGCGAAGAATGCGAACACTGCTATTGCGAGCCCTGATTTCACAGGTGCGAGATTCGGAGCATTTCCGGAATCATCAAGCTGGATTGGCGGGATATCACTTGTATCGATATCGCTAACATCGAACGCTGGATCAACCGAGGCCATTGATTTAAGTATGGGGGTGACAAGCGCCTTGATATCTACATCGGCACTTTCACTCTCGCCTGTATAGAAACCATAAACTTGATCGATAATTCGTTTAGTCTCTGAACTTATCTCAGGGCTTGCTAGCGCATTCGCGACCACTTCGATTAACTGATCGCGTTTTGCATCGACGACTGCTTTTACTTGAGCATCTGCATCAGATGTGAATTGCTCGATGAGTTTCTCGGCAACGCCAGTGCGAACTTCTGTGTTGGCGATAAGTGATGTCGCTACACCCTCTGCGCCCGCGCTTCGACCAACAGCCCACCAACTGCCAAAGCAGAGCGAGAAGAGGATCAGGAATATCGCTGTGGTTGCTGCGCAGAACCGGCTCAGCCCGATTCTTCCGCTGTAGAGCGCACTGTTAGTTGTCATGCTCCCTAGAGTAGGAGGAATCTCTGCCGGGAAGCCAGAGGGGTGGAATCGTTCTGCGCGTCGCTTCGGTTAGGCTGTACCCGTGTCCAAAGTCCTCGCTTCGCTCCCAGTTGGAGAGCGGGTTGGAATCGCCTTCTCTGGCGGGCTCGACACCTCAGTTGCCGTGGCCTGGATGCGTGCAAAGGGCGCTGTGCCATGCACCTACACCGCAGACCTAGGCCAATACGACGAACCGAATATCGACGCTGTGCCTGGGCGCGCCCGTGAATATGGCGCCGAAGTTGCACGTCTGGTCGATTGCAAGAGCTCTCTTGTTGAGGAGGGTTTGGCGGCAATTGCATGCGGAGCCTTTCATATTCGCTCCGGAGGAAAGCAGTACTTCAACACCACACCTCTTGGTCGCGCCGTTACCGGAACGCTGCTCGTTCGCGCAATGCTCGATGACCAAGTCTCTATTTGGGGAGATGGTTCGACATATAAAGGTAATGACATCGAACGGTTCTATCGATACGGATTATTAGCTAACCCCCAACTTCAGATTTATAAGCCATGGCTTGATCAGGATTTTGTAAAGGAACTTGGCGGTCGGAAAGAGATGTCCGAGTGGTTGATTGCAAACAACTTGCCATATCGCGACAGCGTCGAGAAGGCCTATTCGACTGATGCAAATATCTTGGGTGCGACTCATGAAGCGAAACAGTTGGAGAACTTGGATGTTTCCATAGAAATCGTCCAACCAATCATGGGCGTGCAATTTTGGAATTCTGCAGTAAAGATCGAGAGCGAAGATGTCCGAATAGATTTTTATCAAGGCCGGCCAATTGCAATTAACGGAAAGAAGTTCGATTCCGCAGTTGATTTGATGCGCGAAGCTAATGCCATTGGTGGTCGACATGGCCTTGGTATGAGTGATCAAATCGAAAATAGAATTATCGAAGCGAAGAGTAGGGGAATCTACGAAGCTCCAGGTATGGCGCTCTTCTTCATCGCATACGAACGCTTACTCTCAGCGATACATAATGAAGACACCATCGCGAATTATCATGCTGAGGGTCGTCGTCTCGGTCGCCTACTGTACGAAGGTCGTTGGCTTGATCCGCAGGCGCTCATGCTTCGTGAGTCCTTGCAACGGTGGGTGGCAAGCGCAATTACAGGTTCGGTAACTCTTCGACTTCGAAGAGGCGATGATTTTTCGATCATCGATACGTCAGGTCCACACTTTAGTTATCACCCCGAAAAGCTTTCTATGGAGCGAACCGAGAGCGCTGCTTTTGGACCAAAGGACCGGATTGGTCAATTGACTATGCGAAATCTTGATATCGCCGATACACGAGCAAAACTTGAACTGTATGCAGAGCAAGGGCAATTAGGTGCAGGTGATTTCAGGTTAGTTTCAGAGATAGAGAGGCCAAAAGAGTGAGTAGTCCAATCGAACATAAAGAGCATACCCATAAAGAAATCATGATTATTCTCAGTGGGCTCATGACAGGACTTTTGCTCGCCGCTCTAGATCAGACAATTGTCTCCACGGCGCTAAAGAACATCGTTGAGGATTTCAACGGGCTTAATCACTACACGTGGGTGGTCACCGCCTACTTACTTACTTCAACTGCTTCGACTCCTCTCTACGGAAAGATTTCCGACTTGTACGGACGAAGAATTGTTTTTCAATTTGCGATTGTCACGTTCTTGATCGGATCATTCCTGGCGGGCGCGTCGACATCGATGACGCAGTTGATTCTTTTCCGGGGATTGCAAGGTCTCGGTGCCGGTGGTTTGATGGCGCTGACCTTCGTGATCATTGGCGACATAGTCCCACCGCGTGAGCGCGGGAAATATCAAGGATATTTTGGCGCCGTATGGGGTCTCTCATCGGTAGCTGGACCGCTGCTTGGGGGTTTCTTCTCGGATCACGCGACAATCCTTGGCGTAACCGGGTGGCGTTGGATCTTCTATATCAATCTTCCTTTTGGAATCGCATCGCTCATCATCACTTCGGCAGTGTTGCATATCCCAAGAATTAGGCGCGAACATTCAATTGATTATGTCGGCGCGATATTAATGGTCACCGGTGTGACTTCTTTGTTATTTGCAGTCTCGGTGTTCGGTCCAGAAGATGGCTGGAAAGATGGTCATACCATCCTGACCGCTGGCGCAGGAATTCTGCTCGCAGTTGTTTTCTTATTCTGGGAACGGAAGGCAAAGGAGCCGATTCTTCCGCTGGGATTATTTAAGAACCATACGTTCTCACTCACCTCTGGACTGGGTGCTGTGATTGGTGCTGGCATGTTCGGTGCAATTGTGATGATTCCTTTGTACATGCAAGTCGTGAAAGGTTATGGAGCGACCGAGGCGGGTCTTAAGTTGATTCCACTGATGCTCGGAATCGTCTCAACTTCGATTTTCAGCGGTAAGGCAATCAGTAAGAGCGGAAAATATAAACGCTTCCCGATTGCCGGAACTGCAATTATGTCACTGGGAATTCTTGCGATGGCAACACTCAAAGCTGATACTCCATATTGGCAAGTGGCAATCTTTGCTGTCACAGTGGGCGTAGGTCTTGGTCTTTCGATGCAGACAATTGTCATTGCTCTGCAGAACGCTGTCGATTTCAAGGATATGGGTATCGCAACCAGTTCGAACACGTTCTTTAGATCGTTGGGAAGCGTTTTTGGTACAGCGTTCTTTGGATCAGTTCTGACTAATCGTTTGAATCACTACATCGAAGCTGGTTTTGTAGACTTGGCTGCGAAGAATCCATCCGTGCTGGCTGGATTTGATAAGGCGCAACTTGCAGACATCACATCGAGCACCGCAGGAATTGGAAAGTTCCCACCTGCAGTTCAAGCGACCATCATCGATTCATTTGTTAACTCGTTCCATGTTGTGTTCCTCGTAGCGGCGCCGGTTACCTTCCTTGGCTTCATACTTGCGTTATTCCTTCGTGAGACACCGCTTCGAACCAACGCGGACTATCGAGCTGCACGCGAAGAGAGCGCTGGCGAAGCGCTCGCCTAGATGTAACGAGAGATAAAAAGGAGAGAGATGTCGCTTTTTGAGCAACAGTTAGCGCAAGTCAAGACGCGCAAGGGTTTCATAGCTGCCCTTGATCAAAGTGGTGGCAGTACGCCAAAAGCGCTCAAGCTCTATGGCGTTGAGGAGAACCAATACAGTGGCGAGCAAGAGATGTTCGATCTCGTGCATGCGATGCGGACTCGAATCATCAAAAGCCCAGTCTTCACGAGTGAACGAATTCTTGGAGTCATCCTCTTTGAAATGACGATGGATCGCGAGATTGATGGGATGGGAAGCGCCGAATTTCTCTGGCAGAAAAAGGGAATTGTCCCCTTCCTTAAGGTAGACAACGGTCTTGCAGAGGAAGTGGATGGCGTTCAAGTAATGAAGCCAATCCCGCAACTAGATGCCCGAATCGCCAGCGCTCTTACACATGGCGTCTTCGGAACGAAGATGCGTTCGGTCATCAAATTAGCTAGCGCCAAGGGCATTGATGCGGTCGTGGGGCAGCAGTTCGAATTTGGAAAACAGATTCTTGCTGGTGGATTGATGCCAATCATCGAACCTGAAGTGGATATTAAGAGCCCAGAGAAAGCTCAATGCGAGGTGCTCCTTCGGGCTGCCATCATTCGTGAGCTTGATAAGTTAAATGGGAATCAGCAAGTGATGTTGAAGCTCACGCTTCCCAATGAGCCTAATTTCTACAAGGTACTTGTCGACCATCCGCGAGTTCTTCGCGTGGTTGCGCTCTCCGGCGGGTACTCACGCGAAGATGCGAATGCAATGCTTTCGAAGAACGATGGTGTCATTGCAAGCTTCTCGCGGGCCCTCACTGAAGGATTAAGCGCCCAGCAAAGTGATGCAGAATTCGACAAAGTGCTCGATAACTCTATTGAGGGAATTTACCAAGCGTCTATTTAGTTTGGCAGCGCTTTCAATAGTTGAGTGATCACAATGTCCTCTTCGCCGGCTTGAAGTGAGTCAGGGCTGATCCAGATCATTCGCCTTGAGTCATGCACTACTTCAACGATTGGATCGAGACTTTGAAGTTTTGAAATGACGTCAAGAGCAATCGGATCGTTGAGTTGGATTGCGACCCGCGGCGTCGGCTGGCCAGCTTCATTGACGTCATCACGCCAGATTTTCGATGGCGTTTTATCTTTGAGTGCAACTAGCCAACTATCGACAGTATTACTCCAGCGTTGCCAGTCGGCAGCATGATCTTTCGTGAGGTATGCCTCGATGGCCGTCAACAATCCAGCAATCTCCTCTTTACTCGCCTTGAATCCACGGCCGAGCCTCTGATGTGGCGCTGCGTTCGCACGAACAGCTTCAATGAATTCCCGTTTTCCTACAACCAATCCACTTGATTGCGGACCGCGCAGCGCTTTACCTCCGCTAAATATCGCAAGTTCTGCCCCCATCTCATGGGTGAAGTGCCAGAGATTGGAGACTGGCGGGAGTTGCGCAGCTGCATCAACGATAACCGGAATTGAATACTTCTCCGCGATCTCAATTGTCTTTTGCAACGAGAGCGCTGGTCCGGCTAGATGGGCGCCAGCACAGAAGAATATTGCAGTGGTGTGCTCGTTGATTTTCGCTTCTAGTTGATAATCGAAAGTTTGGATTGCATCGCCAACGGTGACCAAATCTGAGCCAGCAACTCGAATATTTGAATCGTAAGGAATTCGATG
>CAZZFG010000042.1:0-4446 GCA_964653345.1 uncultured Bifidobacterium sp.
GCTTTCACGCAATTAACAATTTCGACATAGTCAGCACCAATCATTGAGCTCCATTTTGCTTCGCGCCATGCGACTTCATGAGCAGCGAACAGATCAAGTCCTGGGGCTTGATCAATGGTGAGTTCAAAAACTCCCTCGGAAGTTTCAGCCCGAATATGTGCACTACCAAGTGGTATGTCGCCCCCCACTGCGTGAACCAAGCCCTCGATTTGAGGTGCTGGTGTGAGCACCATTGGATCTTTAGAAGCCCATGCTGCAGCGCTATTAAGCGCAAGGTTCCACCATCGTTCTTTCTTTGGATCATTAAGAATGGGAAAGACGCCACTGTTCACTGTGACCGTGAGGCTTTTAAGTTCACCACTAGCGCTATGTTGTTGAGCCAACTGGCTCACACCTAGAAGTGCACTTTGAATAAAGCCGGTGGCGGGGAAGGTGCGCACCCGTACTGTCGAGATGCCGTCTTTGATCAGTGCACCATCTGTGATGACGCCAGCAAGATCAAAAACTTCAAGCAGACCACGATCGCCATCCCAGAGATTCTCTATTGCAGGAATCCCCTCATATGCGCCGAAGGCCGATGCAACGCCAAGCGCTGCCGCCGCTGCGCGATTAAATCGCGGCGTGCCCTGCAATTCTCGGGAGACTTGACCCAGCCCACCCATATTTGTTCCCGCTAAGTGCACAGCTTTCTGCGCAATCGCATTATCAAGGCTGAGAGCAGCTGCGGCAGCGCAAACGGCGCCGAACGTGCCAGCGGTTGCTGTGATGTGCCAGCGCTTACGGTGTCCTGGACCGAAAAAATGTGCTGCTGAAGCGCTTGCTCGCATACCGGCTAACGCTGATGCAAGGAAATTCTCGCGATACTTCGGATGCTCCAAAGCAATTGCAAAACTAGCCGCAAATACGACAGAGCCTGGATGGTTCACTGCGGACCAATCAAGATCATCTTTATCTTCATATGCGGACTGACTTGCCAATCGTGTCGCGAGCCCGATTGCGCCATCGTTCTTAAGTAACGAATCTGCAGCGTGCAATCTATTACCGCTCACAACGCAGATGATGAAATCTGCGAGGAGTACCTCTAATCGCTCTAGTACGTCTGCGGAACGATTAAGCGTTGATAGATCAACCAGCTCTCGCACTAGTCGTCGTGCATTAGCTACTTGCTCTGACATTTAGCGCGCACCTTGGCTGCTGGCGCGGGCGGTGAACTTTGTGTCGATGACAGACTCGCGCGGCTCATTCCCGTTAAGGACTTCGAGAATCAAGTGCGCGGCTTCGCTACCAATCGCCTCTGGATCTCGATAAACAGAAGAGATCTCCGTGGCGAACACATCAAATAGTGGCCACTCATCAAGCGCTACTAGAGCGATATCGCTTCCGATTTTCAGATTCATCTCATTGAAAGCGCGAACCACGCCAGCAGTAGAACCAATTCCGCCGGCGATAAATGCGCTTGGACGTGGATTCTTTAGGAGGAAATGGCGCGCATGGATAAGCGCATACTCTGCATCAAACCCACCAAGAGCTATCAATTTCTCTGGGAGCGCCAAACCTGCTTCAGCAAATGCTTCACTAAATCCTTTGATTCGATTTCGAGTGGTGTAGACATTTGCAGCTCCTGAGATAAATGCGATATCTCGATGTCCTGATTCAATTAAATGTTTTGTAGCCGCTTTCACACCGATAGCGTGATCTGTAATAACTGCGCTCGCATTAAGACCTTTAACGTCGCGATCGAGTAGTACAAGCGGTGCTCGTAACGAAAGAATTGTCTTCTTCACGTATGGAGAATCTTCAGCAACGAGAGAAGCGATAACTCCATCAACTCGTCTACGCCGTAATAGCGCAAAGTTTTTCGATTCGGTCTCTACGCTGCCATCAGAGTTCATTAGAATGAGTGAGTAACCATTTCGACGTAACTCTTGCTCACATGCTCTGGCAACAACTGCAAAAAGTGGATTTGCGATGTCGCGAATGATGAAGCCGATAGTTCGCGTTGCCCCGCTCCGGAGCGATTGCGCAAGCAGATCTGGTTCATAGCCAAGAGCTTGTGCTGCCTCTTCTACCTTTGCGCGCATGCTTGCAGATACATCCGGATGACCAGAGAGGACTCGACTAACGCTCGAGAGCGCGACGCCTGCGCGTGCAGCAACATCTCGAATAGTTACTGGACCTTCCATGTCGCTTCACCCCTTGACACTTTTGCCCTAATTCGTCTATCGTCCCCGATGGAATCGTTACCAGAATCTAACCGAAATTTCTGGAAAATACGAGAGGGAATTTTTAGCCATCATGGATCTAACAATCACGGCAATTGAAACCGAACAAGTTCGAGTCCCCCTTGCACGCACCTATAAAGGTAGCCACTACAAGATGACGCATCGTTCCACCATCATCACGCGCGTACATACTGCCAGCGGGTTGATTGGTGAAGCGTATGCAGGCGACGAAGATGCGGGTCTTGCAGAGATTGATGGCATCATTCACGACGAAATCGCACCTGCTCTTCTCGGCCAAGATGGTTCAGCAATCGAGAAGTGCTGGGAGTTAGCGCGACCTGCAACGTGGGACATCCTCCGCGATCGCAGACTTGGGCTCGTTGCCTGCGCATCATTAGATGTAACGCTTTGGGACCTCTTCGGCCGTTCACTCAACGCTCCACTATGGAAGCTTTGGGGCGGATATCGCTCATCTGTCCCAGTAATCACCATTGGTGGTTACTACGGCAGCAACCTCACCATCAAAGAAGAGGTTGAGTACTTGCTAAAAGAAGAGTTCGCTGGAATGAAATTCAAAATCGGTGGATTGACTCCTGAGGAAGATGCCAAACGCTTCAAGGAAGCTCGCAAAGTGGGCGGCGAGAAGTTCCGCATTGCTGTCGATGCCAACCAGGGTTACTCCACAGCAGATGCAATCAAGTTCTCACACTTAGTTGCTGATGACAATCTGCTCTGGTTCGAAGAACCATGCCAATGGCAGAACGACCGTCGTGCCATGCGCGATGTTCGATTCGCAGGTGGCGTTCCAGTTTGCGCCGGACAGAGCGAATTCTCCGCTGCTGGTTGCCGCGATCTCATGGAGACCGGTTCAATCGATTTCTGCAACTTCGATTCCTCGTGGTCAGGTGGCCCAACTGAGTGGCGCAAGGTCGCTGGAATGGCGACCGTTTATGACGTTCGAATGGCGCACCATGAAGAGCCACAAGTGGCATCGCACCTACTGGCCTCAATTCCGCATGGAACGTACCTTGAGTATTTCCACCCAGATCGCGATCCAATCTGGCACAACATCATCGCAAATCGTCCACGACTCAACGATGGATACTTCCAACTCAATGACCGACCAGGTCTTGGCTGGGAATTAGATCGCGACTACATCGCGAAGTATCGAATTAACACTCGGATTACCGAAAAGAAGTAAGACGTAGTCGGTACCACTTACTTAGCTCTATTTAACGCGCGGTAAATGCAAATCAAATTTGATTGATACTGCGCGTACGCCAATCACGACAAGCCCTGCAATAAGCGCTGCGAGCGTTGTTGAAATATTAAGCCAATCTAGAAAAACGTAAGTACTTGCTCCCATTACTGAAGAAGTTCCAATGGTCTCTCGGTGCAACAAAATCGGCTCGACCTGACAGAGCACATCGCGAAGCAATCCACCTGTGACTGCTGAAATGACGCCGAGCATGATGGCTGAGTAGAACGACGTATCTTTCTCAAGGGCGAATTGCGTCCCTGAGACCACAGCAACCGCCAAACCAAATGTGTCGATAGAGAGAATGAAGAGACCAACTGGCTTCTTTGCTGGTGCGAGAATCGCGAATATCACGGCAACGATTACTGCAATGAAGTATTCGGGTTGCGTCAGCCAGGATGGTGTTAAACCTAAGAATAGATTTCGCAAAGTTCCACCGGAGATTGAGGCAACCAGTGCAATCAGGACTATCCCGCCATAATCCATGCCGCGATTTATCGCAATTCGTGCTCCCACAACTGCGAAAGCAAAAGTCGCGATGAGATCAAGTGTGAATGCCAGTGACCCCATGGGTCGATGATACCGCTAGCCCCAGTGTTCCTTCACTTTTCGCTTGAGAAATTCTGCACTTTCATGCATTTGTTCCATTCCATCAACGCCATCTTCAATGCTGATCCAACCGTCAAAACCCACACTCTTAAGCGTTGTGAAAATAGCATCGTAATCATTGAGACCTTTGCCAATTACGCCGTGTTTGAAAAATGAAACATAGCCAGCTGTACCGCCCTCTTGAGCGCGTAAATCTTCAATAGTTCCATTTGCTAAATACCGATCGCTTGCATGCATCGTCACCACTCGGTGCTTCACTTTTTCCAAAAGCTCCAGCGGTTCTTCACCTGCTGCGATTGCATTGCTGGGATCAAAGTTAACTCCGAACCAGGGTGAATCAATTCGACCGACTAATTC
>CAZZFG010000042.1:4546-6916 GCA_964653345.1 uncultured Bifidobacterium sp.
GTGAAATCTGGCGATGCGCACATCATAGGAATCACCATTCCCGTTGCCTCTACTGCGCGTCGAATCTTTGGCCAATTCGCAGGATCTTTGACATCAGCAAAATCGTTGTAGAACTCAAGGCCATCGATTTTTAATTCAGCCGCAAGGTCAATCCACTCGTAGATGCTCATCTCACCCGAGACGAGCTGTTTGATGAATCCCTTCGGAAAGGCCGCGATTTTTGGCATCTAGAGCTTCTCCGGATTTCTGCCAATAATGGAAAACTGCTCAAGCTCCACCACTGAACCGGTGAATGGATAGGACTCGTCGCTGAGCCAATAGATCGCAGCATGTGCAAGATTTTCTGGAGTCGACATCTCCCCAAGCGGTATCGCACTTCGGTCTAATTTCTGATGCCATCCCACTTCAAGCCCGCGAGCCACCTGATCTCGATCCTCGCGCTCGGTGAGAATCCACCCTGGATTAATCAGATTAATTCGCACGCCAGTAACTCCTAGCGCATTGGCGAGGTTGCGAGTCATAGTTTGCAGCGCACCCTTACTCATACTGTAGGCAAGTAGCGTTGATTCGCCAGCGTAAGCATTGATTGATCCAATATTGAGAACGCTGCCCTTGGTTTTTACTAAGTGCGGATGCGCGGCCTGAATAAGAAATAGCGGCGCCTTGGTATTCACAGCAATCGTCTGATCAAAGCCATTAGGAGAGATAGCGCCGAGATTTGATCGCTCAATGATGGCAGCGTTATTCACTAACCCATCAATCTTGCCGAATGCGGCGAGCGCTGCATCCACAATCACTCTTGGCGCATCAGAATGCGCAAGATCAGAGATGCAAAGAACTGCATTCGCACCAAGCGAGGCAACGAGCGCCGCTCCTTCGTCACGATTGATGCCATGAACGAGAACTTGACCACCTTCATGAACGATCGCGCGGGCGATGGCAGCACCGATACCAGAGGTGCCACCGGTAACAATTATTGATTTGCCGTTAAGGCGTCCTGCATTTTTTGTCGTCATGGCTTCAGTACCGCCTTGAGGATTTTCCCTGAATGCATTGCTTCAAAAGCCTCTTCCCAATTCTCAAGTGGATAGATGCCGCCAAGCACTGGAGTGATATCGAGTTGCCCGGTGCTCATCATGCGTAGCACGCGCTCCCACATTGGCCAGTTATGGCTAAAACTTCCCTGCAACGTCACGTTCTTCTGTACGAGTTGATCAAGGGAGAAATCAAGTGGTTGTGGACCCCAACCAACTTTTGCCACCCACCCTGCAGGACGCACTAATTCAAGGGCTGTCTTGAGCGTCGCAGAGATTCCCGCTGCATCGACCACGCCATCGGCTCCTAATCCATCAACGGCTGTCGCCCAATCTTTCGCATCGCCAATAATTACTTCACATCCATAAGTCTGCGCTGCTTTCATTCGCTCTCGATCGCGCTCGAGCCCTACAACGGCAACCTCAGCTCCCGCTAACTTCGCCATCGCAGCGCAGAGCACGCCGATTGGCCCCGGCCCAAGAACGACTACTCGATCCCCTGGCTTTATGTAGCCCGGTGCAATGACCGCGCTATAGGCAACCGAACATGGCTCGGTTAGCGCAGCATGTTCAAATGGAACGTTGTCTGGGATCTTATGTAGACATCGTGCAGGAACTTTTACAAATTTAGTCATCGCACCATTAACGCCATAACCAAAACCTTTACGTGATGGATCGAGGTTATATCGACCAATGCGCGTCATCGGAGAGTTGTGATCGATGATGGCCGCGGTCTCGCTCACTACGCGATCGCCAATCTTCCAGGATGCAATTGCGCTACCCACTTCTACGATTATCCCGCCGAACTCATGGCCCAGAACGACTGGGTAATTAACTGGCCAGCTATGTGATGCAGTCCATTGGTGCAGATCGCTCCCACAGACACTTACCGCAGCTACTTCAACGAGCACATCTTCAGCGCCAATAGTCGGGCGCTCCACTTCGCGAAGTTCGACATTATGCGGCTGCGCTCCGAAATTCACTACGCCAAGAGTTCCCATGCGCTCTTACTTCCTCTCCCCTTTTACTGGCACATCTCCATATGCATGTACGCGTTCGCAAATCTTTCGAAGGACCTCTTCGACATTTCCTGCCCCTCGACTAAATGAATCCGCATCAATAGCTAATGGCGCACCGATAACGACAAGTGGCGCTCCATACTCGGGACTCTTAATGGCCTGTTCTAATGTCAATCCACCAACAGCTTGTACGGGGACTGAAACTGCATCGACAACTTCACGCAACTGGTCGAGCGGATTTGGTGCTCGCTCGCCACGAGCAGCAATGCCACGACGCTCGTCATACCCGATGTGGTGAATAACCATGTCGCAGCCAA
>CAZZFG010000043.1:0-6909 GCA_964653345.1 uncultured Bifidobacterium sp.
GCACTACGCTGCACGCGACATCTCCTTCATTCCACTGGGAACCAGCAAGTTCGGACACGGCAACGGAATAGCCGCGGAGCAGTACGGTAAATCCATTTATTCGTTCACTTGAACGCGCATTCATCTTATGTGGCATGGCAGAAGATCCCACTTGCCCTTTTTGGAATCCTTCAGTTGCCAGATCTGCCCCAGCCATCAGACGAAGAGTTGTTGCCATATTTGATGGTGCCGCAGCCAATTGCAGCAGCGCTGAGACGACATCAAAATCAAATGAACGTGGGTAAATCTGTCCTACTGAATCAAGAACGCCTTCGAATCCTAAATGCGAAGCGATTTTTCCATCGAGCTCAGCTAGTTTATTAGCGTCGCCATTAAAGAGATCGAGTGCATCTTGAGCTGTCCCAACCGGCCCCTTTAAACCGCGAAGTGGCAGACGAGCTATCAGATCTTCTAAGCGATTAAAAGCAAATAGCCCCTCTTCTGCAAAGGTTGCGAAGCGCTTGCCAACTGTCGTTACTTGAGCCGGAACATTGTGGGATCGTCCTGCAATAGGTTGATCAATAAATTCCCCTGCACGGTCAGCAAATCCCGCTAAAAGCGCAACATATTTATCGCGAATCAATAGGAGGGCTGTCTTAATTTGCAGCGCTTCAACAGATTCTGTGAGATCGCGACTTGTCATACCTGAATGAATTAGTTGATGTCCTGCAAGCGCGTTGAATTCTTCAATGCGCGCTTTCACATCGTGGCGAAGGTTCTTTTCGCGCGTATCAATTGACACCAAATCAACTGTATTGACAACTTTTTCGTAATCAGAAATCGCCTTCTCTTCGATTGTAAGGCCAAGTGCTTTTTGTGCTTTCAGCACAGCAATCCATAGTTTTCTTTCCAGTACAATCTTCGCTTCTGGCGCCCAGATGGCACACATCTCACGACTTGCATATCGAGTAGCAAGAGTTGATGGGATGTTCATGGCGTTATTCTCGACCACTTAGGCCTCCTTCTGTGCGATTGACGCAGCAAGAGCAATATCTTTTCGATAGTGGCTGCCTGGAAGGGATATCTGCGTGAGCGCGCGATAGCCATTCTCTCGAGCTGTCGCTAGATCAGCTCCTAATCCCGTGACAGCAAGAACTCTGCCACCTGCTGAACGAAGTTCACCATCCTCAAAGACCGTGCCCGCATGGAAAACAATTGCATCTGAACTTTCGGTAACACCCGTCACTGCTCTACCTACCTGCGGATTCTCTGGGTAGCCCTCAGATGCTAAAACTATTGTCACTGCCTCCTGATCTGACCATTGCAAAGGCGGATGATCTGCAAGATTTCCAGTAGCGGCTGCGAGTAATAGTTGCGCTAATGGAGTTCTCAAGCGTGGCAATAAAACTTCGCTCTCCGGATCACCAAAGCGTGCGTTGAATTCAATGACTCGGATTCCTCGTGAAGTCATTGCTAAACCTGCGTAAAGCAATCCAACAAAGGGTGTACCGCGTTGAGCCATAGCGTTGATAGTGGGTAGGAGGACTTCTTTTTCAGTGCGCGCAATAATGTCTGCAGGCGCCCACGGAAGTGGTGAATACGCACCCATGCCACCAGTATTCGGTCCAGCATCGCCATCGTATGCGCGCTTGAAATCTTGCGCAGGCTCCATACCAATTACTGTTTTGCCATCTGAGATACCAAAGAGTGAAATTTCAGGACCGTCTAGGTACTCCTCAATCACTACTTTTCCGCACGCAAGCGCATGACTGATTGCTGCGGCTCGGTCTGTTGTAACAACAACTCCTTTACCAGCAGCAAGTCCATCATTCTTTACAACGTATGGTGCTCCAAAAGTGTCAAGAGCGTTCTCTATCTCTGATTGTGTAGTACAAGTCATTGATTGCGCTGTAGGTACCCCCGCGCTGGCCATGATCTCTTTCGCAAAACTCTTCGACCCTTCAAGTTGCGCAGCAACTTTCGATGGACCAAAGCAAGGAATCCCTAGCGCGCGAATCGCATCGGCCACTCCCGCGACAAGTGGCGCTTCTGGGCCAATGATTACTAATTCTGCATTTATTTCTTGCGCTAGCGCGGCAACGCTTTGTGGATCATCGGCTTTTACGGGATGAAGGGTTGCTAGCGAGCTAATTCCTGGATTACCAGGAGCGACATGGAGTTCACTTACTGACACATCTGACTTAAGCGAATATGCGAGTGCATGCTCTCGCGCTCCGCTTCCAATCAGAAGGACTCTCATCTCTTAAGTAGATCCCTCGTTACGATTGTTTCATCTCGTCCCGGCCCTACTCCGATTGCGCTCATTGGCGCACCAGAAATCTCTTCTAAGAAGGATATGTAATCTCGAGCATTCTTAGGTAAATCAGAGATATCACGCGCTTTAGAGATATCTTCGCTCCAGCCTGGTAGGTATTCATAAATAGGTACTGCGTGATGGAAATCAGTTTGTGATGATGGGACTTCTTCAACTCGCTTGCCATCGATCTCGTAGGCAACGCACACTGGAATCTTCTCCCAACCAGTAAGAACATCGAGCTTCGTCAAGAAGAAATCAGTCAACCCGTTAATCCGTACTGCAAATCGAGCGATAGGCGCGTCATACCACCCGCATCGACGATTGCGGCCAGTAGTAGTGCCATATTCGTGTCCGATGGTTCGCAGCTTCTCACCATCTTCATTCTCAAGTTCTGTGGGGAATGGTCCAGAACCAACTCGAGTTGTGTAAGCCTTAACGATGCCGATGACGCGTTCAATTTTTGTTGGCCCGATTCCGGATCCAGTACATGCGCCGCCAGCTGTTGGATTACTAGAGGTAACAAATGGGTACGTACCATGATCAACATCAAGTAGCGTGCCTTGTGATCCTTCAAGGAGAACAGTTTTCCCTTGCTCGAGAGCTTTATTAAGAAGAAGAGCCGTATCTGCAATATATGGGCGAAGAATATCTGCATACGTTCGATATTCCTCGAGTATCTCTTGCGCCTGCATCTCTTTCCGATTGAAAACTTTCGTTAAGACTTGATTCTTATCGCGCAGCGCACCTTCGATTTTCTTCTCAAGAATCGATTCATCAAAGAGATCTTGCACACGAATTCCAATTCGACTTATTTTGTCTGCATACGCAGGCCCAATACCTCGACCGGTTGTACCAATTTTTGCTTTACCAAGAAAACGCTCTGAAACTTTATCGATGGTGCGGTGATAAGGCGTAATGAGGTGCGCGTTTGAACTAATCAACAATTTCGAGGTATCGATACCGCGTTCATTCAGACCTTTGATTTCTTCAAGGAGCACCGCTGGATCGATGACAACTCCATTGCCAATGACAGGGACAACATTTGGGCTGAGAATTCCTGAAGGCAGAAGATGGAGCGCATACTTTTGATCACCGATTACGACGGTGTGTCCGGCGTTGTTGCCACCTTGGTATCGAACGACATAATCGACTCGATCGCCCAAAATGTCTGTGGCTTTACCTTTACCCTCATCGCCCCATTGGGCACCAAGCAGAACAATCGCTGGCATCTATTAAGCCTTTCCTCAGAGAGTGAAACTGAGCCGAGCCGAATCGATGTAAATCTTCGCTGGTCGCTCAGGAAGGCTTACGCCCCATACTTTCACATATTGCGCCGTTGGGAAAATTACGCGCCGACCCGCGTAAGGTGGAGTTATGAGCCTGGCAGACTTCCTTAACCCTGAGGCGATAGTGACCAGTCTTGGCACAATCGGAGTTATCTGTACGCTCTTTATTGAGACGGGACTTCTCATCGGATTGGTCCTTCCCGGCGACTCGCTCCTCTTCGTCGCGGGACTTGCCTCAGGTACGGATGCGCTTGGATTCCGCCTCTCACTCACCGCCCTTCTGATTTTCTGCCCACTGGCAGCATTTCTGGGTTCGGAACTTGGTTACTTCATCGGTGCGCGTTATGGCCGATCGCTCTTCAATCGACCCGATGGCAAGATCTTCAATCAAGAACGAGTGCGTTACGCAGAAGAATGGTTTAACCGATACGGACCAGGAAAAGCAATCATATTTGGCCGATACATTCCAATTGTTCGAACGTTGATGAGCCCTCTCGCTGGAATTCTAAAAATGGATAAGAAACGATTCACCATGTGGAATGCATTGAGCGCGATTATCTGGACGACATCAATTGTGATTATTGGTCATCTACTAGGTGAGCGCGTTGCTGGATCAATTGATAAATACCTGCTGCCCATTGTTGCGCTACTAGTTTTGATTAGCATGGTGCCAATTGCGCGAGAGTTACTAAAGAAGAAGCGGGATTAAAACTAGGCAAGTCCAAGATCATCTAGCGTGAACGCTGCGATATACGGGAAGTTTGCTTCTTTTACTTTTGGCCCCGCACCTCGATCGACAATAACAGCAACGCCGACCACGATTGCGCCAGCCTCTTGTAGCGCTTCGACAGCAGTTAACACTGATCCACCAGTTGTTGATGTGTCTTCCACCGCGAGTACCCGTCGCCCCTTAACGTCGGGGCCCTCAATTCTTCGTTGCAATCCATGTTGTTTCTCGCTTTTTCGAACGACAAATGCGTCTAACTTTCGACCGCGCTTACTTGCTGCGTGCAGCATCGCTGTAGCAACAGGATCTGCGCCAAGGGTTAATCCACCGACTGCGTCATAATCGAATTGGCTCGTTGCATCGAGCATTACTTCACCAACTAGCGGTGCAGCTACAGAATCAAGCGTCACTCGACGAAGATCAACGTAGTAATCAGCTTCCTTGCCACTCGAAAGAATGACTTTGCCGTGGACTACAGCTTTTGCTTTGATTTCCTGTAATAGATCTTCGCGTGCGCTCATAGCGAGCAATCCTATTGATTTTCTGGGCGATAAATGACGAGCGACTTTGGTGGGTTTTCGGCAAGAAGGGCATCGACTTCATGGCGAAGCTTGGAAACTTCACTATCAAGGCGTGCGACGGTCTCTTCTAGCTCCATAATTCGAGCGATTCCTGCCAGATTGATTCCATCGTTGGTGAGTTTCGCGATACTCCGTAACAGAACTATGTCACGGAGTGAATACCGACGACCTCGTCCACTTGACCGCCCTGGTGAAACTAAACCTAATCGATCGTATTGACGAAGCGTCTGTGGGTGCATTCCTGCCAATTCGGCAGCAACAGAGATGACATATACCGGAGTCTCATCGCCAAGCTCTTTACCTGGATTACTCATGATTGCGCTCGTTTCCGAAATTCACTCCGCGGATCGGCGCCTTCAGTCTCTTTTTGATAGCTCTCGAGCGCCTTCTTAGCTTTGCCATCAACTCGTTGAGGGACTGTCACTTCAATGGTGACTAATAAATCACCGTGTGAACCATCTTTACGTGCGATACCTCGTCCTTTGATACGAAGCACCTTTCCGTTTGCGGTTCCTGCAGGCAGACGCAGAGTCACTTCTTCTCCCGACAGCGTGGGAACTGGTACATCTGCGCCAAGTGCTGCCTCCGGGAATGTCACCGGAAGCGTCAGAAGAATATTGTCGTCACGGCGAGAGAAGATGGAATGGCCAGAGACATTTACGGTGATGTACAAATCTCCTGGGCCAGCGTCACCCTTTGCACCTTTACCGCGCACGCGAATTCGTGCGCCATCACTTACACCTGCGGGAATTTTCGTTGTCACTGGTCCACTAGGTGAATTAAAAGTGAGCTGCGTGCCATTTATTGATTCGCGGAACGAGATAGTCGCTTGGGCTTGCATATCTGCGCCACGACGAGGTCCACGTGCTTGGCCACCGAAAATATTGCCGAAGATATCGCCAAGATCACCGAAGCCACCGGCAGAGAAATTCCCTTGGAAGCCGCCGTTTGGAACGCCACCTTGTTGATAGAGCGTTCGCGCTTGATCGTATTCAGAACGCTTCTTGTCATCCGAGAGAATGTCGTACGCCTCAGAAACCGCTTTAAAACGCTCTTCTAAGGTCTTATCACCCTTTGTCTTATCGGGATGGAGTTCACGAGCGAGCTTCCGATAGCGTTTTTTGATGGTTTCGCCATCGGCGCTTTTCTCGACGCCAAGAATGGCGTAATAATCCTTCTCGTATAAGTCTTTTGCAGCCATTGGATTCCTGTTACTCCGGATCTGTTACTGCAACCCGCGCCGGACGAAGAACTCGTTCTTTCAACTTATATCCCGGCTGAAGAATCTGTGTCGCTGTTGATTCGCTGACGTCAGCAGAAGTTAAATGCATGAGCGCTTCGTGGATTTGCGGATCAAAGGGCGTGCCTACCTCTCCGAATTTGGTTAAGCCAAGTTTCTCAACGGTGCGTTCAATCTGTTCTGCAACAGACTTGAAACCACCCTCGAGTTCGCCATGCTCGCGCGCACGCTCAAGATCATCTAGTACTGGAAGGAGCTCGACCAAAATCGCAGCGAGTGCTAACTCGCTTGTGAGCAAACGATCGCGCTCGACACGCTTTCGATAATTTTGATACTCCGCTTGCAGGCGTTGTAGATCATTTGTCAGCGTTACGACGGGATCAACTGGTGCTGCTTCAGAAAGAGGGCTAGCGCCCGCAGAATTTTCTTCTGGGGCGCTCTCCTCTGTTGCTATTGAACTACTCTCGTCGCTCATTTCTCTTCGACGATCTCCGCGTCTTCGACGCCATCTTCTGCTGGTTTCTCAGATGAAGCCGTTGCGGCGTTTGCTTCGTAAAGCGCTGCACCTAACGTCTGACTGATGGTCGCGACCTTCTCAGTTGCGCTCTTGATAGCTGGGAAGTCTGCACCCTTAAGCACTTCTTTGAGTTCGGCGATCGCGCTCTCGACTTCGCTCTTCTTCGTCGCTAGTTCGCCTTGGCTTAGCTTCTCAGTGTTATCGGCGATGAATTTCTCGGTCTGGTAGACGAGTGAATCACCATTGTTGCGAATTTCTGCCT
>CAZZFG010000044.1:0-6749 GCA_964653345.1 uncultured Bifidobacterium sp.
AGCGAACGCGGTTTTCAACGAGATTACCCAGAGAAGTACCTTGCTGCCTCATTACTTGGTTTCGTTAACTCAGCAGGGGTCGGCGGCGGTGGCATGGAGGCTTCGCTCAACCACGTTCTTGCCGGCAAGGATGGAGTCTTTACCTATGAATCTGGGGGAGGGCCGTCAATTCCATCCGCACGTCAACTTTTAGTTCCACCTCAATCAGGCAAGTCTGTGCGATTGACAATAGATCGAGATCTGCAGTGGGCTGCAGAAGATGCGATTACCGCGCTAGCAAAAGAGACTAAGGCAAGTTCAGTTAGTGCAGTGATTATGGATCCAGCAACTGGCGAGATTTTAGCTCTTGCAACAGCGCCGGGATTTGATCCCAATAACTTCTCCCATACAAAGGCATCATTGCTGAAGATTCCCTCGGTCCAAGATATTTACGAACCAGGATCAACTGGCAAAGTTATGACTATGGCAGCAGCTCTTGAAGAGAAAGTAGTTACACCAACAACGGTTTTCAAGACGCCCGACAAAATTCGAAGAGCTGGTAAGACGTTTAACGATCACGATACGCACCCCGTTTGGAAGTTAACTGCAACTGGGATTCTTGCAAAATCGAGCAACGTTGGAACAATTAAAATCAGTGAGCGGATGAGCGAAAACACCCTGTATTCCTACTTAAAGAAATTCGGAATAGGAGAGCGAGTAAAATTAGGTTTACCTGCTGAGCCTGCTGGAATCTTGAATCCTGTTGAGAAGTGGTCACAATCAACATTTCCTACAGTCTCTTTTGGACAGAGCTATTCGGTGACGGCAATCCAGGCAACAAGCGTGTTTGCCACGATTGCAAATTCTGGTCTGCGCGTTACGCCAACCCTAGTTGCAGGTACAAGTGACTCATCGGGTCATTACACCGCGGCGCCACGTCCAGAGTCTCGACGGGTCATCTCCGACGATGTTGCCAAACAATTGAGCCTAATGATGGAGAGCGTTGTGCAGGAAGGTGGCACAGCGGTTCGCGCGGGGATCCCTGGTTATCGAGTCGCAGGTAAGACAGGCACCGCACAACGGTACGACGGCAACTGCGGTTGCTATCGCGGATATACCGCTTCATTTATCGGATTCGCACCGGCAGATAATCCTCGATTTGTAATGAGCGTGACGGTTCAGAATCCAGTAGGCATCCACTGGGGTGGATATCTTGGTGGACCAGTGTTCAAATCGGTAATTTCATATGCATTGAAGAGTTATCGCGTGCCCCCAACTGGTCAGGAGTTCGTCCCGTATCCGTCAGATAAGAGCGGCCTTGATAAATTGGATAAAGAGGCAAAAGTGGCGACAGCTTCAGCGAAGAGATAGCCATGCGCGAGTTACTCCAATACGAATATTCGCGCTCACTAAATCAAATTTCAGATTTTCTCGAGATTGCTCATGCCCCAAGTGATCTTTTGGTATCTGGCATCACTCTGGATTCACAGAAGCTTGAGTCAGGAGATCTTTTCGTCGCACTTCAAGGTGCGAAGACCCATGGAATACATTTCATCGATCAGGTAGCTGCCTCGGGAGCTGTTGCAATTCTCACTGATGAGAATGGTTATGCGATCGCTCGGGCACAAGTCGACACAAAAGTGCAAGCTTTGCCAATCCTTGTGACGAAGAATCTTCGAGGTTCGCTTGGCCCACTCTCTGCGTGGTTTTATGGCGCCCCATCGCACGACCTTCGGCTCTATGGCGTCACCGGTACAAATGGAAAGACGACTGTTGCATACCTGCTCGATCACATTTGGCGTGCAAGTAAGCGTCAATCGGGTTTGATGGGAACAGTAGAGATCAAGATTGGCCAGGAGAGATTTCCAAGCGTGCGCACTACCGTCGAGGCGCCTGATCTCCAAGCACTTCTTGCAACGTATAGTGAACGACACATCACCAATGTGGTCATGGAAGTGTCGAGTCACGCACTTGCTCTGCACCGAGTAGACGGTACGCGATTTGCAACGGTGGGCTTTACAAATCTCTCACAAGATCACCTAGATTTCCATGGCGATATGGATAGCTACTATCGAGCAAAGAAACGACTCTTCACACTGTCGTTTGCTGAAAGCGCAATAATCAATATTGACACTGAATGGGGTGCGCGCCTCTACGCTGAAGCATCTATTCCGGCGCTCGATGTGTCTTTGGTGAATCGGAAGGCAGCCTGGCATCTAGTGGATTATTCAGCTACGAGCGCAAGCGGAATGAACTTTTCGGTTCGAGGTCCCAACGGAGTGCTGCTCGACGTCAGCACGCCGCTCGTCGGTGAATACAACGTGGCAAATGCATTAATGGCAATTGCACTCGCAGTTGATAGTGGAATCGATCCATTAAGTGCCGCCGCTGCGCTCTCAACAGCGCAAGGCGCACCAGGTCGCTTGGAGCGAATAGCTCATCCTGAAGGCGTTCATGTATTAGTGGACTATGCACACTCGCCTGATGCGATTGAACGAGTTATTGCGGCGGTGCGGGCTAATCTTCCAGGGCGAGTGATCGGCGTCTTGGGTTGTGGTGGCGATAGAGATCAGAGTAAACGGCCATTGATGGGAGCGGCTCTTGCAAAAGGTTGCGATATCGCAATCTTCACAAGTGATAATCCACGGAATGAATCTGCTAGTGGAATCATTGAACAGATGGGCTCAAAAAGATTTGAAAATGTGGAAATTGAAATCGATAGAAAGATTGCCATCGAGCGCGCCCTTGAATTAGCGAACAAAGGCGATGTCGTTCTCATCCTTGGTAAAGGGCACGAAAAGGGGCAGGAAATCAACGGCATTATTCATCCCTTTGATGACCGAGAAATTGCACAGGAATTGATTGGCAAAAGAAAATGATTGAACTCACCGTCGCAGAGATTGCCAAAATAGTAGGTGGGGCACCCTTTGGTGATGTGAATGCTCGAGTTACAGCAGAACCATTTTTTGATTCTCGCAAACCAATTAAAGGGGGAATCTTCCTCGCACTTCAAGGTGAACATGTTGATGGTCATAACTATGTCGAGGAGGCGCTCGGGCAGGGAGCGACCACTGCGTTTACGACTAGACAAGTTGGCGCTAATTGCATTGTGGTACCAGATGTATTGGTGGCAATCAGCAAATTAGGCGCTGAGATTAGACGGCGACTACCAAATATGAAGGTTATTGGGATCACTGGCTCCCAGGGAAAGACGACAACTAAAGATATTGCTCGACATGTGTTATCTCTCGCAGGCGAGACGATTGCGCCGCAACAATCATTTAATAACGACTTAGGCGTTCCGCTCACGTTATTGCGGGCTACCGAGAAGACGAGATTTTGTATCCTTGAAATGGGCGCCCGCCATCAAGGTGACATCGCCCGTTTGGTTCAGATGGCTCAACCAGATATCGGTGTTGTATTGGTTGTGGGTAGTGCACACATTGGTGAGTTTGGATCGAGGGCGGCAATTGCGAAGACAAAATCAGAGATAGTTTCAAATCTCACCAAGAACGCAACGGCCATTCTCGGTACCTACGATGAATTCACGCCAAAGATGGCCGAGCAAACGCCAGCTTCCGTGATGTACTTTGGTGAGAGTGGCACCTGCGATGTGCGAGCCGCAGACGTCGATGTCAGAGAGGGTTGCGCACACTTTGACCTAGTGACGAAGGCCGGGCGCGAACCGGTTGCCTTACGTTTAATTGGGCGGCATCAAGTCCCCAACGCTTTAGCTGCCGCCGCAATCGCAACTGCTTTAGGAATTTCAATTGACAAAATTGCAACCGGACTTTCAACTGCAGAAATCGCGAGTAAATGGCGAATGGAAATCGCAGAGATTGGTTCGATTCTGCTCATTAACGATTCCTATAATGCCAACCCTGAGAGTATGCGTGCTGCGATGGAAACGCTCCGCTATTTTGCTCAAGAGCGCGGTGGTCGGGCTTGGGCATTTATTGGGAAAATGCACGAGTTGGGTGCTAATTCTGATGGCGACCATCAGAGCATCTTGGCTTTTGCCGACAAGATGGAGATCGACCACGTTATTGCAGTAAATACACCGGAATACGGGAAAATTCCCGGCTCGCAGTCGCATGTACAGCACGTTCATACCTTCGATGAAGCGCTAGCTATATCCAAGGAAATCACACCAGGTGATGTGATACTAGTCAAAGGTTCCCGAGCTGAAGGGCTGGAAAAGCTAAGCGATGCGCTCAAGAACGCTCTACTGCATGAAGAAACTCAAGGAATTAATGAAGAGAACGGGCGTTAGGTGATTGCGCGATGAGAGGCATTCTTTCCGCAGGCGCGCTCGCGTTTCTCTTTGCCTTCTTTGGTACACCAGCTGCAATCCGAGTACTCGTTAAGCGCGGTTACGGACAATTCATCAGAGATGATGGCCCAACAACTCACCACACTAAACGCGGTACGCCCACAATGGGCGGCACCGTCATCATCGCAGCAGTCGTAGCAAGTTATTTCATCACCCATCTGATCACTCAACGTGCAGTCACTGTCTCTGCCTTACTCGTTATCGGTTTGATGAGCGGATTAGGTTTAGTCGGATTTCTCGATGACTGGCTCAAAGTATCTAAACAACGATCACTTGGACTTCGTGCTCGAACGAAGATGCTTGCGCAAAGCGTTGTCGCACTCGCATTTGCAGTTGCTGGTTTGAATTTCCCCGACGAAAGAGGGCTAACGCCAGTCTCGCTCAACTTGTCTACGGTGCGAGATACATCGATCAAATTGGGGGCAGTCCTCGTCGTGATCTGGGTCTTTTTCATGATCACTGCAACCAGTAATGGCGTTAATCTCACGGATGGCCTTGACGGATTGGCTACTGGAGCTGCCGTAATGAGCTTCGGCGCTTTCATTCTGATTGGAGTTTGGGAGTTTGGGCAAAGTTGCGCAATCAGCGCCGGAAGTAAATGTTACGAGGTGCGAGATCCACTTGACTTGGCAGTGTTGGCAGCTGCTTTAAGTGGCGCATGTTTTGCTTTCTTGTGGTGGAACGCAAGCCCAGCAAAAATCTTCATGGGGGATACCGGGTCGCTAGCGCTCGGAGGTGCCCTTGCGGGTTTAGCAATCACTTTGCGAACACAATTATTGCTCGCCCTTATCGGAGGCCTCTTTGCAGTAATCACACTCTCAGTGATTCTCCAGGTGACTTACTTCAAACTATCTCAAGGAAAAAGAATTTTCCGAATGGCGCCGCTCCAACATCATTTTGAACTTTTAGGTTGGGGTGAGGTCACCATTGTGATTCGCTTCTGGATTATCGCTGGGATCATGGTTGCGGGTGGGCTTGGGCTCTTTTACGGCGCATGGGTGACGGGGTAATCGATGTCCCAAGTCTTGATTACTGGGCTTGGCGTTACCGGTGATGCCACTGCGCGTGCTTTAGTAAACCTTGGATATTCAGTAACTGTTTTTGAAGAACGCGATGACAACAAGCATCGCGAGTTGGCAGAAGAGCTTGGTGCCCTGGGTATCCACGTTACCTTTGAGATCCCGACGAAATTTCCCTCTCTTGTGATTACATCTCCAGGTTGGAAACCGGATCATCCGGTCCTAATCGCGGCGCTGCAGCAAGGATCTCAAGTAATGGGTGAAATTGAATTCTCGTTCATCCATGACCAGCAACAAATTAAAGCCGGAGCGAATCCGAGACGTTTTTGGATAGGCGTAACGGGAACTAATGGCAAAACCTCAACCGTTGGAATGGTTGAATCAATCTTTAAAGCTGCAGGGAAAAATGCAATTGCATGTGGCAACGTGGGAACCCCTGTTATCGAAGTACTCACGGCGCCCCAATTTCATGAGTATCTCATCGTTGAACTCTCATCTTTCCAGTTGCATTGGACATCAACTCTGCAACTCAGCGCTGCAGCTCTGCTCAATATTGATGATGACCACCTTGATTGGCATGGTGACTTTGAAAACTATTTGAGAGCAAAACTAAAGATTTTCAATGGTGCGCAACAAGTAATTATCAACGGAGATGATCCGCGACTCCATCAATCAATCGACGCTCTTCTCCGAGAGCGCGAGATCACTACTTATACGTTGCAAGTTCCTCAGTACGGAGAATTAGGAATTGTCGAAGATCTCTTGATTGACCGCGCATTTACGGGAGCTCAGAATGTTGCTACCGAACTGGCACAACTTGCTGACATCAATCCACCTGCTCCACATAATGTGTCGAACGCACTTGCTGCAGCGGGGTTGGCACGAGCGATGGGTATCGAACCAGATGCCATCAGCCAAGGGCTGCGGGCTTTCACCCCTGGCCACCATCGAATAGAAAAAGTTGCTCAAACAAACGGGATCACATGGGTTAACGATTCCAAAGCCACTAATCCACATGCGACAAATGCTGCCTTTGCTGCCTTTGATTCGATTATTTGGATCGCTGGCGGTTTAGCAAAAGGAGCGGATATCGAATCGTTGGTAAAGCGTCGCCATCCGCAAATTCGGGCAGCAATCTTGATCGGCACCGATCGCCCGTTGATAGAAAGAGCGCTCGAAAAGCACTCGCCTGATACGCCCATCATTTTGATTGACGAAGATCATTCGCTCGACGGTGAAGAGCGCGCAAAGCAGTTGATGCGAGATGTAGTTCTCGCTGCAAGTCGTTTCGCACACGATGGTGACACTGTGCTACTTGCGCCAGCTTGTGCGTCGATGGATCAATTCCAATCGTACGCCCAACGCGGTGAACTTTTTGTTGAAGCAGTTACTGAATTGGTAGGTGAGTAGTGAGATGA
>CAZZFG010000045.1:0-3306 GCA_964653345.1 uncultured Bifidobacterium sp.
TCGCGAGCATCAGGGAGCGCTCTGGAGTAAATGACCGAATAGGCATACTCCAAGAATGATTCAGACATCTCACTATTGACGTCGATGTCAATGACACGTCCAACTGATGGGGGTGGGGTAGGTGCGCTCTTCGTTTTAGCCATGGCGTAATTCTCACCTGTACTTGGCGAAATTGCTGGGAGGCAACGCCCAGCAGAGGCTATGTTGTAGATTCACGTAATGATGAATGCGCATTCGCACACGACTTTCGCATTGCGTGATGTAAGTCGCTCTCTCTTTGCATCTCTTGGTCTGCCAATCTCTTCGCAGATCTCCCTGGCGCCTTCGCAAGGTATCGAAATCCTCTTCTTGATTGACGGACTCGGCGCGCACTCGTTGGCGCAATTCGCGCAATGGGCGCCAAATATTTCCACTATGACCTCGTTAGGTGAACTCAATAGTGAATTTCCCTCGACGACCGCAACTTCTTTGACGAGCGTAGGTACCGGCTTGCATCCAGCAGAGCATGGGATGTTGGGGTACACGGTGCGCATTCCCTATAGCGACAACCGATTATTAAACGCTCTGAAATGGGATTCGCGCGTAGATCCAGTTATCTGGCAGTCACACCACACTCTCTTTGAACAGGGAGCAGCTATAGGTATCAACTCTTTCAACATCTCAGCCGAACGATATGCCGGATCAGGGTTCACTGAAGCTGCACTTCGTGGTGCAACATTCCTCGGTGCGAATACCTTCGAGCGCATGATTGAGCAGTTGCGTGTTGCAATGGGGAAATCTCCAACATTTATCTATCTCTATATCAATGACATCGATGCGGCAGGCCATGAATTTGGGGTCGGGTCACAGGAGTGGATTGATGCGCTCGTACTGGCAGATGATTTTGTCGGAATCCTCAAGGAGAACCTGCCGCGTGGAGCGCGGCTTACGTTGACTGCTGATCACGGCATGCTCAATGCAGAAGAGAAGATAATGATTGATGGCGAATTGATGCGTGATGTGACTCTGATTGGTGGCGAACCCCGCGCTCGTCATATTTATGTTGCAGAAGGCAAAGAGCGATATGTCCAAAGCAAGTGGCATGAAGCCCTGGATGGCAGAGTTGACGTGCTGCTGAAAAACCAAGCGCTTGAATCTAATCTTTTCGGCCCGAATGCCACGTCGCAATCGGTGGATCGGATGGGGGATGTAATCGCCATTCCAAAGGACCAGAGCGTTTTAATTGAACCAGCGCGAAAACATCTTGAGGGTGCGATGGTGGGACATCACGGTGGATTGACCGAGATCGAGCGGGCTATTCCTCTGTTTTCTTTCCAAACATAATCTCGTCCCACGAAGGAACTTTCGCGCGACCAGCAACACCATCACGCGCCGCATCCGATGTTGGATCAACCTCTTCACGTACCGCGGCTAAACGGGGCGCCTCTCGACCCTCACGCGATTCACGGAGTTCACGTTCTGGTCCGCCGCCAAGTAGCTCAGTGGGAAGCTGTGAACGAACTTTCTCGTGCGGGGGGCGATCATCACCGCTAATCCACCGTGCGCCTTCATCGCGCGCAGCTAACGTTCGCTTGTTGGTATCGAGGATCCATTCACCGCTACTTTGCCCATCGCGGGTTGGATAGTTCACCGAGATGATCCATGTGCCATCTTCTTGGCGAAAGCCATTCCATTCGAGCACATTTATATCGACGCCGCGTGCACCAAGTCGCTCGTGGACAACTTCACGGAGAGTGAGTTCGCTCCGGCCACGGCGCACTTGCGTATCAAGGGCGTGAGTGATGATGTGGTTACGTTCGTGCATGATCGGGCCGGAGAAACGTTCAATTTTCTCTAGCGATGTGCCCGAGCTCTCCGAAATTTCGCGCGGTGACTCACCTGCGCGCAGCCGCGCTTGGATCTCTTTGATAGTTAATTCTGCGCCGCCAGTTGCAACTGGGACTGATATCAATGTGGGGTGCGGTGCGCTCTTGCGCTCAGCGCGGTACTTGTTACCAGATGAGTCGGTGAGGAGAATCGACTCTCCATCATCGCTAACTATCCGAAGTTCTCGCTCCATGACCCCTCTTTCTGGTCTCACTCTAGTCGGCCATTAGGATGATTACATGGAACTGGGCGCGCAACTCGAAGCGGTAGCAATTGATATCGTGCGAGCGGCAGGGGCGCTGTTGACCAATCGTCCTGCGACCTTGAATTACTCCACCAAATCGAGCGCGGTTGATGTCGTCACAGAGATGGATAAGGCATCTGAAGAATTAGTCCGGAATTATCTAGCAACTAACCGGCCCGGGGATGGGCTCCTTGGCGAAGAAGGATCAGATATCCCAAGTTCAACTGGAATCACCTGGATCGTTGACCCCATTGATGGCACTGTGAACTATCTCTACCAATTGCCTGGTTGGAATATTTCTGTCGCTGCGCAACGTGATGGAAAGACCATCGCTGGCGCAGTTTTCGCTCCGCTGCTGGAGAGCGGGATGCTTTGGAGCGCTCATAGTGGTGGCGGAGCATTTCTGCATCGTGGTACGGCAGCACCGGTATCCATTCACGCAAATGCCAATGTTCCGCTCCACCTTGCGCTACTTGCCACCGGTTTCTCTTACTCGACCGAGATTCGTCGAAAGCAAGGCGCACGCTTTGCAGCGCTGATTCCCCAGGTCCGCGACATTAGGCGAATGGGTGCGGCAGCAGTAGATCTCTGTCTAGTTGCTTCTGGGATGGTCGATGGCTATTTCGAAGAGGAGTTAGCGCCTTGGGATTTGGCGGCAGGCGAGCTGATCGCAACTGAGGCTGGCGCCGTGGTGACCAATAGCAGCGGCGGCAGAGCTGGTCGAGAGATGGTGGTCGCGGCCCACCCAACGCTCCACGGCGAGATTCTTGCGCTGCTCTCCCGCGTGGCTGGCGATTAGCCAACTTACGCTCCCGTAACCTACGGTTTGGTAAGTTACCAAACGCGGGGGTGGAGATGGGCAGCTACAAGCCGGAGGTCCAATCGCGATTGATCCGCGACCTCGAACCAGTGGTCGGTCAAGAACTCGAACGCCACCTCGCTACTCAGAAGGAGTGGTACCCGCACGAGTATGTGCCATGGAGTGAGGGGCGTAATTTTGCCGGCCCACTTAATGGTGATGCATGGGAAGCGAAAGATTCCAAACTCACAGCCATTGCCCAAGACTCACTCGTCATCAATCTCCTTACCGAAGATAACTTGCCTAGCTATCACACTGAGATTGCAATTGCGATGGGTCAAGATGGCGCGTGGGGTAATTGGATCAATCGCTGGACGGCAGAGGAATCTCGCCACGG
>CAZZFG010000045.1:3406-6513 GCA_964653345.1 uncultured Bifidobacterium sp.
CGAATTGCAGCGCTAGTCGATCGCACCTCTCTTGAGGTCGCCAGATTTACCGAGAAGCGCGAGGCGCATTTTGACCGACTTACCGCACGAGGAGTCGAATTCTTGAGACTTTCTTGAGAGTTCTGGGCTAGCGATGGGAATCTAGCGAGCTTTTCGCTAGACACGCGCCTAGGCGGGTAGAAATCTTTCGGATTTTAGGCATAATTCGCCGGCGAGTGGCGTTATAGCTGGTAGACCACTAAACGCACCAACAGAGGGGGAGGCGAGCAACAATGGCAACCGATTATGACTCCCCGCGGAAAACCGATGAAGAGCTCCACGAAGAGAGCCTTGAAGAGTTAAAAGCGCGGCAAGCAGATAAGAAATCTGGACAAGTAGATGTCGATGAAGCAGAAGCGGCGGAGAACCTCGAACTTCCTGGCGCCGATCTATCCGGTGAAGAGTTAACCGTTCGCGTGTTACCTCGACAAGTAGATGAATTCACCTGCTCAAAATGTTTCTTAGTCCATCACCGTTCGCAGTTGGTAAAGGGCGAGGGAGCAACCGCAGTTTGTCGCGAGTGCGCGTAAACTTCTCACCATGTCGCGGGTCCCAAGCACAACACCTCCGCCGGATGCACAGGTCCCGCCTCGACATCCCAAAGCTCCAGAGGCGGGTACAAAAATCCCGTCACACTTTGGCCACTGCTTCGGCTGTGGCGATCTGCATCCCACTGGGCTCCATCTAGTTGCCCATGCTGGCGAGGGCCAGAACCTCACAGCAACATTCACTGTTACGCACGATCATCAAGGCGCTCCCGGGTTAGCGCATGGCGGTTTACTCTCGCTGGCTTTCGATGAAGCTCTTGGAAAGTTGATGTGGTTGATTCGCTCACCAGCGGTCACTGCCAGACTTGAAACCGATTTCCTCAAACCAGTTCCCATGGGATCGACGCTTTATATAACAGCCGAAATTGCGGGCCAGGTAAATCGAAAGGTGTACACCCGCGCCGAAGGACATCTCGGTGGATTTGATGGTCCCGTAGCTGTGCGCGCGGCTGCGCTATTTGTGATTGTTCCAATGGCGCACTTTCTCGAGAATGCGCCGCAAGAGTATTTGAAACATCTCCGGGAACACCCAGAGTTACTCGCCTTTGTTGACCCTGATTTCGAAATAAATCCATGACAGATCTCCTCATTCATCAACTCGATGCAGATCTGCCGCTACCTCGTTTTGCTAAACCAGGCGATGCGGGGGCAGATCTTTACGCTCGAATCGATCTCACGCTCGCTCCTGGAGCGCGCGCTCTTATGCCAACGGGAATTGCAATTGCGTTGCCGCCAGGCTTTGCAGCGTTCATTCATCCGCGCTCAGGTCTGGCTATCCGCGATGGACTTTCGATGGTCAATGCTCCTGGAACAATCGATGCTTCCTATCGGGGCGAAATTCAGGTGATCTTGGTAAATATGGATTTGAATAATCCCATCTCCATCAAACGCGGAGATCGCGTAGCGCAATTGGTGATCCAACGAGTCGAAAATGTAAATTTCGTTCCAGTCTCAGAGCTACCTGGAACCGAGCGCGGTTCTGGTGGCTTTGGTTCAACTGGGAAGAAGTGAATCAGCAATGAGCGAAGAGCAAAAGAAAAAGGTCCTTGAGGCATTTGGTGGCAAACGCGGGCTGATTGATTCCGGGTTACCTGCGCTTATCTTTTTAGTTGTATTTAATCTTCGAGATTCGCTCCGCGATGCGATTTACAGCGCATTGGCGCTCTCCATTCTGCTCACAATTTGGCGCTTAATCCGCCGCGATACTTTGCAACATGCGATTTCGGGAATCGTTGGCGTTCTCATCTGTGCATGGTTTGCGCGCAACAGTGGTAAGGCAGAGGATTTTTATCTCCCTGGATTGATTACCAATGTCATATATGGCTCGGTCTACCTTGTCGCCAACCTTGCCGGGTTTCCAATCCTGGGCGTGATGCTCGGGCCAATCTTGGGAGAGAATCTTGCTTGGCGGAAAGATCCGGCACGTAAGCGCGCATACATAAATGCAAGTTGGCTTTGGGTTGGCCTCTTCTTATCGCGCTTGATTGTGCAATATCCGCTCTATCGTTCAGGCAATGTCGATCTCTTGGGAATTGCACGACTTGCAATGGGATATCCGTTATTCCTGGCTGTTGCATGGGGGAGTTGGTTGATTATTCGTACAGTTCCGATAACTCAGGTGGAACCAGAGAAGCAATAGCTACTTTCGCGGGGCAAAACATCTCTGCAGAGTGGTTTCAGCTCCTGCTGTAGCAACAAATAACAATTCATCGCCTGCGGCAAAGGCATCGGTTGGCGCAGGTGCAATAACTCGGCCATCTCGCAAAATTGCAGCAAGCGCGCAATCTTCAGGAAGTTCTACTTCATTTACTTGCTTGCCGATGCAAGGGCTCTCTTCCGGAAGGGTAATCTCAACCAAACTCGCATCGCCTTCACTAAGTGAGAAAAGTTTGACGACATCTCCGACAGAGACTGCCTCTTCTACGAGAGCAGAGAGCATGCGTGGAGTAGAGACCGATACATCCACGCCCCATGATCCATCGAAGAGCCACTCATTCTTGGGGTGATTGACTCGGGCAACCACGCGTGGCACGCCATATTCAGTCTTAGCAAGAAATGAGACAACAAGGTTGACTTTGTCATCTCCGGTGGCTGCGACGAGAACGTTGCACATTTCGAGTTTTGCATCATCGAGCGAGATGATCTCGCAGGCATCGGCAAGTAGCCAGTCAGCATCTGGTACTGACTCCATCTTCATCGCCTTTGGATCCTTATCGATAAGTAAGACGTGATGGCCGTTGCTAAGCAATTCGCGGGCAATCGAACGTCCGACATTTCCGGCTCCTGCGATTGCTATGCGCACTAGTGTCCTGCCGGAGGAAGCGCGAGGGTACTTTCAATACTCGCCAAGTCTTTCTCGTTCATCATTAAATGGACGAGATCGCCCTCTTGAATCACTGTGTGCTCATCAATCAACATACCCTTGCCAAGACGGGTAATCATTGCGATTCGCGCACCAGTGCTGCTCTCAACTAAAGATGCTGGGTGGCCAAACCAACCTGCATCTAAATGGACTTCAGC
>CAZZFG010000046.1:0-6513 GCA_964653345.1 uncultured Bifidobacterium sp.
CCGCCACGCGCTGAAAGGCGCACTCGTGGTCCGGTAAATCCAGATACTGCACTTGCAGTTAAATATGAATCGACGCCCATCAAGTGGTGTAACACGATGATGACATCATCGTCAGATGCACCACGGATATTCCGCATCGCTGCAAATGCAACTTCAGCCGGACCGAAAAGATCAAGTGCACCTGCGACCAAATGCGTTTGAATGTCGAGTAACCAGCCACCGCCACTCTCCTGGTCACTTTGATCTCGCCAGCCAAACGAGGCAATCTCTGGCTTGTATCGTTCAAAACGGGACTCGTATCTGTGAATAGGACCGAGCGAACGCTCTCGAATGATTCGCTTAACCGTCAAAGCATCGCTATCCCATCGACGATTAAAGAAAGCGCTCGCCTTCACACCAGCGCTATCTGCAGCAGCGAGTATCGCTTTGGTTTCTGGAAGATTGCGACCAACGGGCTTATCAATAATTGTTGCCACGCCAGCGCCTATTGATTTCAGTGCTTGCTCTGCATGCACTTGATTGGCAGAACTGATCACAACTACATCGAGAGAAAGCGCAAGGAGCTCCTCCATCGTCGCAACAATTGATGCGCTCGGAAAATCCTTTTTTGCACTAGTAATGCGCTCTGGCGAATTAGTGAGGATGCCAGCGACTTCGAAGCCCGCTCCAATAAGTAACGGTGCATGAAATACCCGACCACCCAGCCCGTATCCGACTAGTCCGGCGCGTAAGGCGCTCAATCAATTCCCTCTTTCGAGAGCTTGGATGGCCACCAGATTCGCTTGCCGAGAATTCGCACTAGCGCTGGAACCAGCAGCGATCGCACGACGAGCGTGTCGAGCAAGACTCCAAATGCAACTGCAAATCCTAATTCAGCAAGGAAGACCAGAGGTAACACGCCGAGCACTCCGAAAGTCGCCGCAAGTACGATTCCGGCAGAGGTAATAACTCCGCCAGTAACGGTTAATCCCTTAATCACGCCAGCCTTCGTTCCGATTCGTTTCGCTTCTTCTCGAACGCGAGTCATAAGGAAAATGTTGTAGTCAATACCCAATGCTACGAGGAAGACGAATGCAAAGAGCGGGAAGCTCGCATCCGTACCTTTGAATCCAAAGATGTGTTCGAATACGAGTGCGCATACGCCCAGGGTTGCCAAGAATGAGAGCACTACCGTCACAAGCAAGATCGCTGCGGCAAGGATACTTCGTAAGAGCAATCCCAAAATTAGCGCAATGAGAAGTAGCACGATTGGGATGATGACCCGGTTGTCACGACGTGACGATTGATCGACGTCATACCCAATAGCGGTTTGACCACCAACCAAACTTGTTGGATTTACCGACTTTGCTGCTTCGCGAATGAGCGGAATGGTGTTCTTAGCTTCCGTCGAATCTGCAGCTACTTCTAACGTTGCATAAAGCAGCACTGAGCCATCGACGACCTTTACTTCTTTTGTCGGAGACATGGTGGCCATATCGAATTTAGTGACCGGAACGACCGTTGCAACATTTTTCACTTTTGAGATTGCAGCAATGGATGCTTGCTGATCGCTTTCCTTGACGACGATCTCCACTGGAGTTCCCTCGCCACTTGGGAAGTGTTCGCCCAGTTTTGCCAAACCAATAACTGAATCAGGCTTCGAGGTGAACGCGTCCGTCTGCGCCAATCCATCGGATTTAAGGGTGGTAGAAAAGCCGGCGAAAATGATGAGCAAGAGCGCGGTGCTAATCCAGATCGGTTTAGGTTTACGATCGACCCAATCCCCAACCTTGGCCCAGAGCCCTGAAAGTTTCTCGTCTTCGGTATCAAAGCGAGGCTTCTTTGGCCAGAATATCCATCGGCCAAAGAGCACAAGTAGCGATGGCAGTAAAGTCAACGCCGCAAACATCGCACACGCGATTCCAATTGAGCCAACGGGACCTAATCCACGATTGCTTGAAAGATCACTCAATAACAAGACCATGAGTCCAGCGATAACAGTTGAACCTGACGCGACAATCGGCTCAACTACTCCTCTTAGCGCAACGCTCATCGCGACGAATCGCGATTTATGTTGATGGAGCTCTTCACGGTAGCGCGAGATAAGTAGGAGCGCATAATCAGTCGCAGCGCCCAACACTAAGACGTCCAGGATTCCTTGAGTCTGACCGTTCAGATCGATGATGTTTGCTTTCGCCAAGTAGTACACAATCATCGTGGCAAAACCCAGCGCGGTTGCAGCGGTGAAAAGCGGGAGTACCCAAAGAATTGGCGATCTGTAAACGACAATCAAAATGATGGCCACGACTATCAGCGTTGTCGAGAGTAACTTGGTATCGATAGATCCAAACGCACCAAAAAGATCAGCAAAAATTCCGCCGGCACCCGTAACGTGGGTTTCCACTCCCGCTTTCGCGAACTCCTTCTCCAAATCACTTCGGATGAAATCAATAATCATGGGAAGTAAGGGTTTCTCTTCAATGTTTTCAGCTGCAATCTTAGAATTCAGCTGAACATTGATGAGGGCAGCTTTGCCATCTGCCGATGGAATAGCTTGTAGCGGCGCTCCCGGAGCGAAGTATTTACTAAGTGGCTGCTTTGATTCGGGGAGTATTTTCGAACCTAGGGAAGCGGCATAGGTGTTGAGTTGACCAAATGCCTCTGGGTTTGTTGTCGGATTGAGCTCGCCAACGAAGAGAATCAAGGTTGGTAGGAGGTCGGACGACTGATCCGAGAATTTAACGGTGATTTTGCTCGCCAACGTCGATTCGGCGCTCTCTGGTAAGAAAGCCGAGTTGTCATTCTCTTGAACTGTTGAAATCTTCGAGAAGACCGGTCCCGAGACACCTCCGATAGCTAGCCAGCCAAAGACGATGATGATGGCTATCCAGAGACCCTTGCGCGCCCTGGCGGTTCGCTCTGCGACATTCATTTCATTACGTTCAATAGACACGGCTCGATACGTCCCCTCAAAAGTCAGATTAGAAGTAGATGATCGCCCGCAGCGCAGCCGGCGATAGAGCCCAATTCTATCGCTACCCCGGCAAATAGGGCGTATTCGCCCGCCTTAGGTAGGCTAACGGACATGGCCGTGGTTACAGATTCTCGCCTTCGCACCCACTGGGTAGGGCTGATTGATTACCAAGCTGGCCTCGAATTACAGCGCGCAACCCATCAGAAAATTCTGGACGAGAGCGCGCCATCGACGCTGCTACTGCTCGAGCATCCATCTGTCTACACCGCCGGTCGCCGCACTGCGCCGGAGGATCGCCCGATGAACGGCGTCCCCGTCATTGATGTTGATCGCGGGGGAAAAATCACCTGGCATGGGCCTGGGCAATTAGTGGGTTACCCAATTGTGAAATTAAAGGAACCGACCAAGGTGGTTGATTTCGTCCGCGCGCTCGAACGTGCGCTGATTGCTGCTCTGAAAAAATTCGATATCAACGGAATTCAGATCTGTGAGAACTCAGGGGTATGGATTGAAGACGCTCAAGGCAAGCGGAAGATTGCAGCAATTGGAATTCGTGTTGCCAAAGGAATTGTTACGCATGGTTTTGCGCTCAACGTAAATCCCGATCTCTCTTTCTTCCAAGAGATAGTGCCGTGTGGCATCCCTGATGTTGTCACCACATCTATGAGCACTGAACTCAAACGAGAGATTTCTATTGCTGAAGTACTTCCGGTTGTTCTCGAAGAGATGGAACGCGAATTCGAAAAGGTGATTGTATGAACTCCCCCGCTCCTGAAGGTCGTCGCCTATTACGTATCGAGGCGCGTAATGCTCAAACGCCCATTGAGCGCAAGCCTGAATGGATTAAGACAAAGGCCAAAATGGGTCCGGAGTACACCAGTTTGCGCTCGCTTGTTTCGGGTGAAGGATTGCACACCGTCTGCCAAGAAGCTGCCTGCCCGAATATCTTCGAGTGCTGGGAGGATCGCGAAGCAACTTTTCTCATTGGCGGATCGGTCTGCACGCGGCGATGCGATTTTTGCAACATCGATACCGGTAAGCCACTACCACTTGATCGAGATGAGCCACGTCGAGTTGCTGAATCAGTAGCAAAGATGCAGTTGCGCTATGCAACTGTCACAGGTGTTGCCCGCGATGATCTCGATGATGAAGGTGCATGGTTGTATGCAGAGACCATTATCAAGATTCACGAAATGGTTCCTGGCTGTGGCGTTGAGATGCTTGCCCCTGATTTCAATGCCCGTCCAGAACTTCTTGAGCAAGTCTTTGCTGCCAAACCTGAAGTGTTCGCTCATAATCTCGAAACGGTACCGCGTATATTCCGACAGATTCGGCCTGCTTTTACCTATGAACGTTCTCTAGATGTCATCTCACAAGCACGTGATTACGGCCTCATTACAAAATCTAATCTCATCCTTGGTTTAGGCGAGACGCGCGAGGAGATCGAAGAGGCGCTAGTCAACCTGCATCAAGCTGGATGTGATTTGATCACAATCACGCAGTACCTGCGCCCCACTGCTAAACATCACCCCGTCGAGCGATGGGTTAAACCCGATGAATTTGTTGCCCTGGCAAAGCTTGCCCAAGAGATTGGCTTTGCAGGAGTGATGAGTGGCCCACTGGTCCGTTCTAGTTATCGAGCAGGAAAACTTTATGCTCAAGCAAAAGAATCGAAGCAAGCGATAGCTACGCATGACTGATCGGGTTTATCCATTCGTTGTAGTGCTCATTCGAGCCTTCTGGCGTTATTTAGGATTGAAATTCACGATTAAAGGCGAAGAACATATCCCCCGCAGTGGTGGTGCGATCATGGCGATTAACCACATCGGATATTTGGATTTTGCGCTCTCAGGTACTGCTGCGCTGCCCGCAAAAAGATATGTTCGCTACATGGCGAAGAAACAAATCTTCGACAATAAAATCGCTGGACCTTTGATGCGCGGAATGCATCACATCAGCGTCGATCGAGATTCGGGCTCAGCCTCTTTTGTGGCTGCGCTTCGAGCCTTGAAAGCCGGTGAGATTGTAGGCATCTTCCCGGAAGCAACTATCTCGAAGAGCTTTGAGATTAAATCACTGAAAAGCGGCGCTGCACGCTTAGCTATCGGAGCGAATGTTCCAGTTTTGCCGACCATCGTGTGGGGCAGTCAACGCATTTGGACTAAAGGGCGCAAGCGCGACTTTGGCCGGAAGAAAGTTCCAATTTCTGTCTACATCGGAGATCCGCTCTATTTCACTCGAGAGATAGAGGTCGAGACGGCGGAAGCGCAGATTAAGACCGCACTCGAGCAACTGTTGCGAAAAGTACAAGCGGAATATCCCGATGACCATCGGGGTCAGTGGTGGGCACCCGCCCGCTTGGGTGGTAGCGCACCAACGTTGGCAGAAGTCGAATCCGAGAAAGGGTAATCTGTAGACATGGCGCGAGAAAAACGAGAGAAAAAAGTTCGCAAGACACCAGAGTGGGTAAAGACCCTTCGTCAGGCGTATTCAGTTACCCGGGAAGCTCGACCACTTCTTCCTATTCTCCTACTCGCCATTTTCGTTGCAGTGATGGCTATTGGTGTTGGTATCGGCATCGCAGTCGATCGAACGCTTTACATATCACTCATGACTATCCCGTTCGCGCTCATCATCACTCTCTTTAGCTTTTCGCGAATCGCCGAAGGCGCTGCCTATGCCTCGATAGCTGGTCAAGCAGGCGCCGGAGCGAGTGTTTTGATGTCCATTCGCAAAGGGTGGACTACCACCGCGGGCGTACAGGTCGCTCGAAATCAAGATCTTGTGCATAGAAGTTTAGGTCGAGCTGGTGTAGTCATCACTGGCGAAGGCAGCAATAACGTGCGCGTGATGATGACCGATGAGCGACGGAAGATGGAGCGTTTTCTCTCTGGAGTTCCAGTTCATGAAGTACTTGTCGGAGATGAAGAGGGGCGCGTGCCGCTGCGGAAACTGCAGAAGCACCTAAAGAAACTTCCAAAGAAGCTAACTAAATCTCAACTTCGCGAAGCGCGTGCACGCGAGAAATCACTCGGTGGAATGAAGTTACCAATGCCGAAAGGCCCAATGCCGAATATGCGAAAGATACCTAAGCGCTAACGTTAACTAACGATAGTTACCGATCGAACCGCGCGATCGTGCAAGCCTCGCCCGTTGACACTTAGCAGTGGTGGAATCACCAAACAAATAAGTGCACTTCGGATGATCGTGGGCAAGACTCCGATTTTCAATCCCGTATCGATATCGACAACGCGAATCCCAACAATCACCTGACCTGCCGATCCGCCAAGTAACGTGGTGAACAACACAAGTTCACAGAAGAAGATAACTAACGTTACCCATCCCGAAAGCTGCTGCTCTGAGACTAAGAGGCGAGCAATCAGCGATGAGGCAAGCCAATCAAGGCAGAGCGCGAAGAGCCTTCGCCCCAGCGTGGCTTGCGGAAGTGCGCCTTCGGGGAGCCCCGAGGAGCCAGCGTCTGAGCGATCGGAACCGGACATGCCCACAAGCCTAAAGGGTCGGTGGAAGGGTGGAAACAATCCCGAAACATTGAGGTTATT
>CAZZFG010000047.1:0-6499 GCA_964653345.1 uncultured Bifidobacterium sp.
TTGTCGCCAACGCGCAATCAACTTGTCGATACGCTCCGCGAATCAATCATCTTTGGAACACTTCCTCCTGGAACCCAGATAAAACAAGAGGAGATTTGCAAACAGTTTTCGTGCAGCCCAGGGCCAGTGCGCGAAGCGCTCCGGGAGCTAGAGAGCGAGGGCTTACTTTTTCACTACCCGAACCGTGGCGTGTTTGTAGCGGAGATCTCCAATCACGAGATTGCTGAAGTCTTGATCCCTATGCGATTGCTCTTAGAGAAATTCGCACTGTGTAACTCAGACCTAAAGTTCACCCCAACTTCGATTGCATCGCTTAACGAACAGATAGCCGCAATGCGAATTGGTGCAGAAACTGGAAACTCGAAGATGGCTGAAGAGGCTGATGCCAAGTTCCATCTCATTACAATGCAGGTCGGTGGCAGCGAACATACGCTCCAACTGTGGAATAGCATCGTCTCGCGCATTCGCCTTAAATTTGCGCGGATGGGACCTATGGATGTTACTGCCCACAAAGCTGCTGAACACCAGAAGCTACTGGATTCCCTGTTAGCGAACGATCCTGACGAAATCTCTCAATTACTAGAAGCCCATATCGTTGACAGTGTTATCGACAAGGTACGAACGACTTCTATTTGAAAGTTTTTCGCACTGCGATAGCGAGCGCTTCATAATCTTTCGGAGCGTTATAAAGCATTCCTGAAATCCTCAGGTAATACTTTTCATCAATATAAGAAATTGGCACTTCAACCCTGAATTCCTCTGCGATTTTTGCTTGCACAGCAGCCGAGCCATCGCGACCGCCGGTCATATTATGAATCGGAACTACGCCAAGGGGTAAGAAGTCCACCCTAATTTCGTCTGCCGAGACGCCCAGCTCTGCCATAACTAATTCTCTGCCGTACATCATGCGTGCGTGATTAGCTTTGCGCACTCGCTCCCAACCAATTTTTGAGAAGAACTCAATGGCCCGCGGCGCGCTCAACCATGACGTTGGATCCACTGTGCCCAGCATGTCCCAGGGATACGGATACGGCTCATCATCGCGCCAAGAGACGATCAATGGGCGAAGCGTTGCTTGCCATCGAGGAGCAATCCGTAATACCCCCACCCCTAGCGGAGCCGAAACCCATTTATGGAGGTTCCCAAACCAGAAATCAGCATCTAAGCGATCCAGGTCAATATCAATTGTTCCTGGTGAATGTGAAGCATCAACAACATACGCAATTGAATGTTCTTTACATAACTTACTTAATTCATAGATTGGAAAGGTCCGTGCCGTCGCAGAAGTTATATGATCAATCACGAGCATTCGAGTTTTACTGGTGATATTTGCTGAAATCTTGGAGATAACTAGTTCATCTGCATCCAGGTAATTGATGTCTACTTCAATTAACTTTGCATTTGCCGCATCACATGCGCGAGTAACTGCCTTGGTGACTGCGCCGTACTCCTGATTCAGGACGAGGACCTCATCTCCCGCTTTAAGCGGAAAACCTCGCATCACCGTGCTAGCGCCCTCAGTAGTGTTTCGGATCAACGCTATTTGATCTGCCTCTTGCCCTAGAAATTTTGCAACTTCTCCTCGTGCATGAGCCACATGATCTCTGAGTTCGCGCGCAAAGAACTTAACCGGGTTACGTTGAATTCTCTCTCGCCAATGACTCTGCACCTCTTGGACGCATAACGGAACAGCGCCAAAAGATCCGTGGTTGACATGATGGAATTCTGGATCCAGATCCCACTCAGATGTCAGCTCCTGCAGATCAAATTCCATTATTACCCCTTCACAATTCCTGCAGAGAGACCGCTAATCATAAACTTCGACATTAGACCGAACATAATCATTGTCGGGATGATTCCAATCATTACTGATGCAGCTAAACCGCCCCACTCGATGAAGTAGGCGCCAATGAATGAACGCTCTGCTACCGGGAAGGTCTTGTTGGCATCAGAATCGATAAGGACCATCGCTAGGAAAAGTTCGTTCCAACATTGCACGAACGAGAAGATAAACGTCGCGGCTACACCAGGAAGCGCGACTGGGAAGATGACCCGAAAGAGCGCGGTAACCCGATTGCATCCATCAATTAATGCTGCCTCGTCGAGTTCGGGCGGAATTTGCTGAAGAAATCCTCTGAGCATTAACGTTGCAAAAGGAATCATACCTCCGAGATAACAAAGCACGAGCGCTATCAATGTATTCAAGAGATTTAATCGAGAGAGCAGAAGATACAGAGGTGCTAGCGCGATTAATCCAGGGATCATCTGCGTCACCAAGAAGACCAACATAATCTGCGACTTGCCTCTAAAGCGATATCGAGCAAGAGCATAAGCACCGAGCATTCCCAAAAAGATCACCAGTGCTGAGGCCGCCATTGCGACCACAAAACTGTTCTTTAGATAGGTGCCAAACGCATAATCTCGGAATAGCGCTCGATAGCTATCAAGCGTGGAATTACTGCGCGGCCAAAAGAAATGTTTGGTGACCTCGCGTACTGGGCGAATCGAGGTAAGAAACATCCAGTAAAGCGGAAAGATAGTGAAAACTAACCAAATAGTTAGAACAGCTATTTTCGTGCTCTTCGAGAAGGTTTTTAGCATGATTACCTATCCCCCTCTTCGATCTTTGCTGCCAATAGATAAAAGATGGAGAAGATAAAGAGAATCACCAGAATAAACATTCCTAAAGCTGAGCCAGCTCCCCAATCCTGGTCGTAGGTGATCTTTTGCACCAACCACGAGGAGAGTATGTGGGTTTGTTCATTAGGACCGCCGCTTGTCATACCAAAGATGATGTCCGGAAAGTTAGTAATCCAAATTACACGCAACAGAATTATGAGCACTAATGTGCTCTTGATGAAGGGAACAATTACAAGAAAAAGTCGTTGTCGTGATGATGCGCCATCTAGTTCGGCTGCCTCAAGAATTTCTTTAGGCACACCTTGCAGCGCGGCTAAAATCATGATTACAAAAAAAGTAACTCCGTACCAGATATTCGCGATGATGACAGCAGCCATTGCCCATTTATCATTGGATAGCCATGGAATGGGCTTATCGATGATGCCTAGGCCTTCCAGAATCGTATTCATGATTCCTAAATTGTCATCAAAGATCCACTTCCAAATAAGACCCATGAGGAATCCTGAGAGCGCCCATGGAATGAAGATAATTGCCTGATACAGGCCAGAGAATCTAAATTTTGTATTGAGGTAGAGCGCAAGTACAAATCCGATAGAGAATTGGAAAAATAAGGAAACGACGACCCAAATTATTGAGTTGAGAAGAATTCTCTTGAAGTGAATATCATTGAAAATTGTGGAAAAGTTTTGAAATCCTGCGTAATAAATCTCGTCTTGAGCGTAAAGTTTAAAATTCTGTAATGAGAGCCCAGCAGTCCGTAGGACTGGGTAGTAGATGAAAATGCAGATCAGAATCAGAGCTGGCAACAAGAACCACAGTGGGGCAAGAATGTTACGAGTCTTGCCGCTGTGCTTCTCTTGAATCTTAAAGCGATTGCTCATAACCCTCCTCATTTTCTGTCACACAGAGAAGAACAGTGGCCGACAGTTTTGCCGGCCACTGATTCTCTTTTACCTAGTTAGATAGTGCTAGTCCCTTAGGACTTGCACTTAGGCCCATCCCAATATGCAGCCCATTGCTTGAGTGCATCTTCGGTCTTGAGATTGCCGGCGTACATCGCCTGCATATCCTTATCGGCTTGCGTGAAGAATTCGCCGTAGCAGGCCTTCGCGACATCGCTTCCATCGAGCTTGAGCTCTTTTGGATCCTTGCCGATCTTGTCATAGATAGCCCAGGCGCCAGTCTTGAAGAATGGATCCTTAGCAGCTGTCTTAGTGATCGGACCAACGCCATAGGCACGGGCGAAGATCGATGCTTGTGGGTCTGAGGAGATGAAGGCGAGGAAGTCACTGGCAATGTTCTTGCACTTTGAAGCCTGTGCAACTGACCAGCCACCACCGCTTACATCCTGAGCTGAGTATCCGCCAGGACCCTTTGGCATTTGAGCCATGATCCACTTGCCGCTCTCGAACGGCGCATACTTATCCTCGACAATTTGGATAACTTCGTTGTCTTGGATCAAGTAGTTAGCAGTTCCATCAACAAATCCTTGCACCATCTCTGGGTAACCCCATGAGATTGATGCTGGTGGGGAAACATCCTTCCAAATCTTCATCAGAAGATCGAGTGCTTCCTTTGACTTTGGATTGCTGAACATCGACTTGCCATCCTTGTTGTAGTAACCACCAGAATTTAGATCTGGCGCGTTATACGCACGAATAACGAAGATTGCCTGAGTGAAGGAAGCACGAGCGCCACGCATCGAGTAGACGTATGACTTGTCGGTTTGGATCTTCTTGGCATTGAGAATGTCAGTCCAAGTAGTTGGGATTGCTACTCCTGCATTCTTGAATGGTTCGGTTCGGACGAACGATGCTTTTACATAGTAACCGTTTGGAACCATGAACATCTTGCCCTTGCCTTTGTTGATCTGAGCTTGGAGTTGTGAGTACTCAGTCAAACCTGACCATGCTTTGGTCTTGGTGAAGTAAGGGAAGATGTCAGCAAGCTGATTTGCTGAAAGTGCTTGACCCATAATCGCACCCGCTGGCTCCACGATATCTACAGCTTTTGCTTGGAGAAGCTGTGTGATCTTCGCTGGTGAATCAGCCTGTGATGGAGAGATGATTTCGATCTTCACTCCAGGTCGAGTTGATTCGAATTGACGAGCAAATGCATTGAGTAGCGGTGTACGTGCTGGACCCGCGAAGTACTCGATGACACGAATCTGCACTGGTTTTGCTTTAGTCGGCTTACAGTTCCACGTTGCATCTTTCGAAGCTGCATTACTTGACGTGACAGTCATCAGACTGAGTCCAAGTGCCGCAACAGCCGCAAGTGAAACTACTTTGCGACTAGTTAGGTTCTTTTTCAATTGTCCCCCAGATTGGTTTGCAATCTCTTGCGAGATTTTTATTGAGGGTAATTCAGTATGTTTTCAATTACAATCAAATAGCAGCGCTAATCAGTATCTTTATACAACTGTGACACTAGATAATAGAAAATCTATAATCCTGCTTTCAGCAAACTGTTCACTTTGCAAATCATTTGGGTGCATTGGCGACATCCACCCTGGTCAGACCCATTCAACGCGGTTGAGAATATGCAGGTGCCTCTCAATGAGGCACCTGTCCAACAGCTAGCGGACATTTGCCCGTATCCGCCAAAAGTGAGCAATTCCAAGGGTGCGGTGCCGAAACTCTCAAGTAAACCTTCAGAAAAAAGTGAGCGAACCCCCCTTGCGCGCCTTTTCAAGCAAGAGTAGAAATTAGCTAACTCCATCGAGAGTAGACAAAAGGAAATCGATGAAGTGTCGGATCGGATAACAACTCCATAGGTAGCAATATCTAGGTAAAACGCAACTGATCATCGCGGAGTTGGACAACGAAAGGTTCGAGCCGTAGAAGGCGCCCATTGTGCGTAGCTAGGAGACTAGTTACATCGCAGGTGTGATGTAAGGATCAGCTCACATCATGCGGTGAATGCCGAAGGAGATGCGCGCCGGCGAAGAGTTAAGGCCCCTGGAACTGATACTTCCAGGGGCCAACTCATATTCTGGCAAGTATTTCTTGATGAACTACGTAGTGACACGCCACTACAACCATTGAGAGATTACTTCTTGGCTGGGTTAGCCCTAAGCGCAGTAATACGTTCCATAATCTGGGGGTATTTGCTGTCAGCGAGGACAATCTTCTCTAGCTCTTTTAGCGCCTGAGGTTTTTTACCTTGTCTCTCATAGATGTTGGCGCGCTCCCATAGCGCTCGATTTCGCACCTCTTCGTCGAGCGATCGCTTTGCCACTACTTTCTTAATCGCCTCCAGGGCTCCATCGTGAAATCCCAGCTGAGATAGCGCAGCACCGCGCATGATAAAAAGCATCCCAGTTGCTTCATCTTCTAACTCTAAATCTTCTGTCGAATCAAGAACATCTTGGAATCTTCCATTAGAGAGTTCTATATCTACTTGTGAAACCGCGCTGAGCTGCGTTGCCTCCATATCTTCTAAAACTTCAATCGCAGCATCAATCTGCTTTGCTTCTTGTAGTACCTCAACATATAAGAACCCGAAAGCATTCACTCCAAAGGAATCGGCGTAAGAGATTCCTGCTGTAATCGGAACCTGCATCTCAAGGAGTCGAAAATACTTTTTTGCTTCATATGATTCAAAGGCTGTCCTCCGGTTCTGCCATACATCGGCAGAGACCTTCAACAATTCGGGGAAATTTTCATCATTGCGCGCGCCAACCAAACATGCCATCGCAAGATAGGTGTATTTGATTCGTGGATACTGCTGCGCTAACGACAATGCTTTATCCACGGTCGCTTTATCAAGTGGCAAATTCTCACCATTGAAATACTCCAAGCAAAACTTATAGAAATTCCGCTCTCGTCCAATAGCGAATATTCCTGGCTTTGGTGGT
>CAZZFG010000048.1:0-6366 GCA_964653345.1 uncultured Bifidobacterium sp.
TGATCATCGGTGGCGTATACAACTCGGGAGTTCTAGCAAACCCAGTGAAGGGCGCTGCTTACAACTACGCTCCAGTGAGCGAGGATTTGCTCGACCGCGCCCTCGCGATAAAGGCATTCTTAGCCGAACGAGGAGTCTCATTAACCGCTGCCGCGATCCAATTCCCACTGCGCCATCCAGCAGTGACCACGGTGTTAACTGGCTCGCGCAACGCAGCGGAACTCCGAGCCAATGTCGCAGATTTCGATGCCGAGATTCCAGAATCAGTGTGGAGCGAATTAGAAGAGAGTGGATTAATCAAACCGCTCTTACTTAATTAATTTTGAGGTATCTTTCGCAAAATCAGTGCTCCACACTGAAAAGAGCGTTGTTGCACTTAAGATCGCGTCGTTCGCTTTCTTGACCGCTTTCGCATCGTTCTTCTTTACTGCTGGAGCATAAAGATTAATCGCACTTGTATAGGCTTTAATAAATTTTCGTAGCGTTGCATCAGATTTCTTGAAACCTGGTGACACTTTGATTTGTGAGAATTTGACCAAAGCTGCTTTCACTTCGTTATCTGCGCTCTGCGCCTTCTTCATCCAGGCCTTGTACTCTGGTGAACCAAATTTATCGGGAGCGGCTTGGTATGTATCTCCCCACACGCCAATCGCGTTCGTGAACTCTTGAGTTAGGGCGCTTGCACTTTGCGCGTATTTTGCGTCGCTCTCACTGAGTGCAGCGAATGCAGGAGTTGTGACTGAGAGAAATAGGGTCAAAACTAAGGCAAGAGTTCTCGCAAAATTCTTCATTTCTTCAGCCTACCGGAACACTCGCTTATTCATAAGTAGTACCGCAGCGCTTAGGTACGCGAGGGCGATTCCCATTGGAACAACTGGAGTTAATCCACTTGCAGGCAGGAAAAAAGCACAGAGCAACGCTCCAGAAACTATTGCGCCGTTGACAACAACATCATAAACAGCAAAAACGCGACCTCGAAATATGTCACTTGTTCGCTGTTGCACGATGGCATCATTGGTGACTTTTACCGCCTGACCAGCCATGCCGGTAAAGAACCCCATCAAGATGAGCGTTATTTCATTTTGCACAAAGGCGAAGATAATTGGCATGACAGCCGCAGCGGCCATGGCAGAACGGCTCCAGAGGAAATGATTTACAACGCGAGTAATAGGTGGAGTGATCACCGCTCCGAGCGTGATTCCCAGGCCAGAGAGCACTAATGCCATGGCAAATCCACCCAAGCCAGCGTCGGGATTCTGGGCGTCATTGAAGGTATTTCGTTCAAGAATAAGAGCCATCAACGTCAATGCAGTCAGCCCGCCGCGTTGAATCGCAACGACCAGAATAGCAACGAAACTTGTCTGTCTATTCCACAAATATTGAAAACCTGCGCGCATCTCATTGAAACCTTCATACCAAGCGGGCGCTACTTGATGTGGCTCTGGACCAAGTTCGCTCTTACCCATTCGCAGTGCAAATAGCGCAGCTGTTAAGTAGCCAAATGAAGCAACAATCACTAACAGCGCGTCTGCTTGATCTGGATTCGCAATGATATTGAACAACTTGCGCAAGCCAATACCTAAACCACCACCGAGAACAATTGCAATAGTGCCACCTGTGACGCTGAGAGCATTTGCACCAATGAGATTTGCTTCACTTACTAAACGAGGAGTTGCAGCTGATAGTCCAGCAAGAATTAATCGATTAATTCCAAATGATATTAATACGGTGAGCGTAAGAAGAGCGCCGGTCTCGCCGAGGAGTAAAACAAGAGCAACAAAGAGTAATGTGAGTGCGCGAAGTAAGTTTGCGAACAAAAGAATCTGTCGCCGTGAATATTTATCGAGGACCGTTCCGACAACTGGTCCGACAAGTGAATATGGAAGCAAGACAACTGCAAAGGCAACCGCAGCGCTCTGGGCGCTCGCTGCTCGCTCAGGAGAGAAGAGTAAGAAGGCCGCGAGTGCGCTCTGGTAAAGACCATCAGTGGCTTGCCCCATCCACCGAATCGCAATCAGTCGCCAGAATCGACCAAAATCTGGCAGCCACGTCGGTCGCGAAGAAGCGGTGAGCTTTGCCATGTGGCCAAGCCTAGGGCGTAATTTGAGATTACCCTTATCCCATGTGGTCGCAACGTTCGATAATTGACTATTCGCTCCAGAAACGAGCGACAATTTTCAATTTCCTAAAGAACGCTTTCCATGGCACCACCAGTGATCCGACTGATGCCGATCCTTATCTCTTCAAAGCGGCAAAATTTCATGGTGAAGAGACAGATCGAGACTGTCCATTATGTCGCCGTGAGAAATTGGTCGAACTGAACTACATATTTGGCGATGAGTTGGGTCAATATTCGGGTCGACTCAAGTCAAATAAAGAATTAGAAGAGCTTGAGTACGAACATGGAGAATTTCGTGTGTATGTAGTTGAGATTTGCCAGCGATGTCGTTGGAACCATCTACACACCTCATATCTCCTGGGGGATGGCCGTTCACGTAAACCGCCTCGAAAGGTACGAACCCTCGAGGACGAAGATTTCGTCAAATAATCAGTAACCTACTCATATGGCTACACCGAAGAGACCAAGTCGAAGACACAGACGGAGCGTCTCTGTAAAGCGTTTGGCCCTTCGTTGGATGATTTTCTTGGGCGGACTTGGTTTCTTCGCTGGATCCGTGCTTCTAGTCTTTTCCTACTTCACTGTCCAAATTCCTGATCCAAATTCATATGTGACAAGTCAGGCCACGATACTCACTTACGATGACGGATCTGAATTTGCACGCATCGGAGCGCAGAATCGAACCAGCGTTCCATTAGGAAAGATTCCGCTAGATCTTCGCCATGCAGTACTGGCAGCAGAGAACCGAAATTTCTATAGTGAGCATGCAATTAGTCCAACTGGAATCATTCGCGCACTCTTTAATATGGCGCGTGGTGGCGGTGTGCAAGGTGGATCGACGATTACTCAGCAATACGCAAAGACCGCGTTCTTAACTCCAGACCAAACCATCAAGCGTAAAATCAAAGAGTTAATCATCGCAATCAAATTAGAGAATACAATGACCAAAGATGAGATTCTTGAAAGTTATCTCAACACAATTTATTTTGGTCGTGGAGCGTACGGCGTCGAAACGGCATCACAAATGTATTTTGGAAAGAGCGTTCGTGATTTAACGCTAAGACAATCAGCGGTACTTGCTTCAGTGCTCCGCTCGCCAGGTTATTACGATCCAGGACTTCGAGAAGGAAATAGCGAACGATTAGCGGCGCGATATCGCTACACAATTCGGGGAATGGTTTCAGCTGGCTGGGCGGATAAAAAACTTTTGAAGAATCTTGATATGCCAACCGTGCAGCCTCGCTCCAAGACCGGAATCCTCGCAGGTCCGAAGGGTTATCTCGTAGCGGCGGTCCAGAAAGAACTGAATAAGTTGGGTTTCTCGGATGAGAAATTGATGGTTGGTGGACTTCGAGTAACGACCACTCTCAATAAGAAAGCGCAAGAAGCTGCGGTGTTAGCAGTGAATAAAGAGGGCCCAAAGAAGGCCCCGGATGATCTACATATTGGTTTAGCTGCAGTTAGGCCAGGAACAGGGGCAATTCTCGCTATGTATGGCGGCCCTGATTATGTAGAGCGACAGCTCAACAACGCGACACAAGGCATTACTCAAGCCGGGTCGAGTTTTAAGCCATTTGCATTAGCAGCTGCTCTAGAAGCTGGTATTTCAATTGACACAGTGTGGAACGGTAAGTCGCCACAAACTTTTGATGATAACGGCAAGCCTTATCTCGTTGCGAACTATGGAAAGAAATCATTTAAGAACTTAACGTTGTTAGAAGCTACCGAGAAATCAGTAAATACTATTTATGTTCCGCTAGGAATTGCTGTTGGACCAGAGAAAGTCATCGATGCCGCTCGCAGAGCAGGTATTCCGGAACAAGTAGAGATGGTCCCAACCCCCTCTGTCGTCCTCGGCGTTGCTAGTCCACACGTCCTTGATGTCGCTAATGCGTATGCAACATTTGCCGCACAGGGCGTGTATGCAAAACCATTCTTAGTTGTTGAGGTAGGAAGTCGTAACGGTGGTCTGCTCTATAAAGCGAATCCACAAGGTCAAGAAGTATTTTCAAAAGAGGTGATGGCTGATCTCACCTATGCGTTACAGAACGTTGTGAAGTTCGGTTCTGGTTTTGCAGCGCAAAAGCTGGGTCGACCGGCGGCAGGAAAGACTGGAACGAGCCAGGAGAATAGCTCGGCATGGTGGAATGGGTATACGCCACAGATTGCCGCATCTGTCGCTTTTTATCGAGATGATTCCACCGAATCATTGCGCGGTATCGGTGGTATGACCACGCTTACGGGTGGATCCTTCCCTGCGCGAATCTGGACTCAGTTCATGAAAGGCGCGTTACAGGGTGAACCGGTATTAGATTTCCCAGATCCAGTGTTCATTGGTGAGGACGCGCTCGCCGACGGTTCTATTTATAACCTCATTCCTAAACCGCCAGGGTTTGACGATGTGAAAACTCCGCCGGTAAACCCGACGCCAAACCCAACTCCCACGAGCAGCGCCACTCCAGCGCTAACCCCCGCACCGAGCTCTACTAAATCTGGAAATTAATGCGAGTTCGTTCAGTCGCGCTGGGCGTATTTATTCTCGCAGTTGTATCGGCAACTCTTAGTTATCTGAAGTTTGCACGATGCGTTGATACGGGATGGATTTCTCCTGCTGTCTATCAATTGGGTTGCTACACCGATATCACTGCGTTATACGACGCTCGTGGATTTTCTACAGATATTTGGCCCTACGGATTAGGAAGCAAATCATTGGAGTATCCAATCCTCTCTGGAATTGGCATCTGGTTGATTGCGTTAATGACTAAAAATGGTCCAACAGGGATACATCAATTTTTCATATTGAATATTATTGCGCTCTCACTTCTGTACACCTATCTGATTTATATATTGGGAAAAGTAGAGCGCAAGAGCGCTCTTATATTTGCGGTATCTCCGGCAGTCTTATCTGCGCTCTTCATAAATTGGGACATCTGGGCAATTACTCCAATGGTGGCATCGCTATTTTTTCTTAGTGCTAAGCGCTATCGATTAGCTGGAGCCCTACTATCTATAAGTATCTTCTTGAAGTTCTTTCCACTTATCTTTGTCATTCCTATTGTAATTACCATTTGGCATAGACCATTGGCGCGCAAGCAATTTCTGCAATCATTGGTGGTCAGTGCTCTACTAATAAATATTCCCTTCATGCTCCTTAACTTGAGTGGCTGGGCAAAGTTCTACATCTTTAACTACCAGCGTGGGGTAGATTTCGGTTCGCTTTGGTATCTCATCTCATTGAGAAGTTCGTGGATTTCTGGATTGAATTGGATAGCTACGCCGATTGTGCTCGTATTCCTTGTGTTGATCTATTTCCGATATCGAGCCCATTTACTTGGGAGTCTTTACCTATCATCGGTCATTTTTTTCACTTTGAATAAGGTGTACTCACCCCAGTACGTGCTCTGGTTAACGGTAATGGCGCTCCTTTTCTTTCCAAAAACGCGGACCTTCTACCTTTTATTTGTAATGTGGCAAGGTGCGGAGTTGGCTTATCAGGTGGGAATCTGGCGCCATTTACTAAATATTTTGCAAGAGAATGGTGGAATAACCACAGATACCTATGTTGGAATTACATCGCTTCGAATTCTTGCCTTGGTGTTGTTATCAGGTTATGGAGTGTACTTACTCGAAAACAACTTCATGGAAAGTCGTCGTAGTGAATCGAACCGTCAAACCGATCTCTTCGCCCACCTCAGGCGGAGTTCCTGATTGTAGGTACAGCAAGGAATTGTGCATGTGCGGCGCTTCTGCAAATGAAAGTACCTTTCCATTCCAGCTGTACGGACTTGGGTTCCAGCCAAAGAGTCGGAGGAGCGCTTTAACGAGCTGCTTGATACCGCGAGTAGGCACCTCTAATCCGATTCCTTCGGCGGTACCTCCAGCCGCAATGATCAACCAGCCCCGCCCCGGTGCATGTTGTCGATAGCCAATCTTTTCGCCCGCTACTAATTGATGACAATCGAGAACTTTCGCTGTCGCAGTGAGACTTGTACGAGCGCCAAGCCATAAATCTGTTCCGACACGTACGCGCCAACGGATATCTGGCCAACGCTTCCGTACTTCCACAAGTTCATCTGGTGCGATGTGAGAAATCCACAGTGTTTGTGAATAATCGGATGGACGCACGCCTACTTTTGCTAACTGTTCGAATTGACCAGCTATCCAGGTAATCACATTGACATTCATTCGTTGCTGATCAATCGGAAGATGAATAGCTAACCCTTCGCACCTACCGGAAGTTGCGTAAT
>CAZZFG010000049.1:0-6276 GCA_964653345.1 uncultured Bifidobacterium sp.
GGTTTACGTTGCACGCTCGGCAAAATCGCGTATGAAACAAAGAGCATGAATAGGCCAAGTGCGAGCTCAGAAATCACACCCACCAGTAACCAGTAGCCACGCTGCGCGAGCGTGATCTCTCCCTGTGGAATGGTGATCGCTACGCCTAGCGGTCCGAAAATTGAGAAGAGCAGATAGGTGCGCAAGGTGAAGATATAACTTCCCGTGACTCGTTCGAGAATCGATGTAACAGCGTTAGGTAACACGGTTACCTAGATTTCCCTGCCAAGCGCATATATGCGCGAGTTAAATGAACCCGTTGATTCTGCGTCGAATCGCGCGGCAATTGCAATTGCGTGTAGATCCGCGCAATCGTATTTTCAACCGCTTTCTCACTCACGCCGCGTTGGCGCGCAATCTCGGCCGTAGTCAAACCGCGCGCAACCATCCCGAGAATCTCAATTTGCATCGTGGTTAATGGAATTGGCTCCCGCTTCGGGAAGATCTTTCGTACAACGCGGCCAAATCGCGTTTCATTCACTACATAAATCTGCTCGATGATCTTTCGTACATCATCAATATCTTGCTTACATAAATAGAGCGCACCGGCAGGTAGCGGCGGCAATTTGGTAGTGAGGAGTCGCGGATCTCTAAATGTAGAAAGGATGATGATTCCTAAGTTTGCCTGACGTGAGCGCAGGGCATGTGCGACATCGATACCAGTTGGTCCAGGCCCCAAATCGAAATCCAGCATCGCAATATCAAAGGGGCTCTGCGCTTGAATGCGCAGCGCCTCCTGAGCAACGCCGGTCGCGCCCACAACATCGAAGTTCTGCGCACGAATCGCTGCCGCAAGAGTGGTGCGAATGAAGGGGTCATCCTCGACAATCAGAATGCGCGCAGGTCTCATGGCGGTGAGTCTGCCAGGTCACGCGTTATTTCTGAACTAGCTCCCGACACATATTTCTAAATGCTCGGGTATGCGCATCAATATCTGCCTCTGTCGTATCCGGTGAGATAAGCGCCATATTGTGAAACGGCGTCAATAAGAAGCCTTCGTTGAGTAGATATAGATGGAGATACTGCTCTAACTCAAAATCCCCTGCATCAGCAGCTTCGCGCCCAGTGCGTGGAGCGCGCACCGTAAATGTGTACTCCGCGCGCGCACCTAATCGATTCACATGCCACGAGAGCGCAAATTCTCGGACTACCTCTTCAACTCCATCAGCCCAACGATCGGCCAGCGGAATCATCCTCGCGTACGCCTGCTCGGTTAACACCTCAGTCAACGTCGCGCGCATCGCTGCGAGCGAAAGCGCATTACCAGCGAGCGTGCCGCCAACTCCACCGGTATCCACGAGATCCAATTGCACGAATTCTTTTATCTTCGCGGCAATCTCGTGCGTCATTCCAAAAGTCCCCGTTGGAATTCCGCCACCAATTGCTTTTCCGATAGTAAGGAAATCTGGCTTCAAACCGAGTGAGCCAGTCATACCACCAGGTCCATAGGAAATCGTGTGCGTCTCATCAAGAATTAAATATGAGCCATATTGTTTTGCTAGACGTTGTAACTCTTCAAGATATCCCGGCTCTGGTAGGACGATGCCGACATTAGTCATTGCAGGTTCTAACAAGATTGCTGCGATATCTCCAGTTTTGAGCGCACGTTCCATTGCGCCAAGATCATTGAATTCGACAACAGTCGTCGTTGTATCGAGCGCTACTGGCGCGCCAATGTTTCCCTCGCGTGCAACTGTGTGATTGTTACTGTCGAGTGTTGCAAAAGTCTCGTCCACACTTCCGTGATAGCACCGATCAATCACCACGATCTTCGGGCGACCAGTAAGCATCCGCGCATAACGGATCACATGCCGATTGGCATCAGTTGCCGAGACCGTGAATTGCCACAATGGCAGACCAAAACGACGACTTAACTCCTCAGAGACTACGAGCGCATCTTCACTGGGCAACATCATCGTGATGCCCTTATCAATCTGCTTATGTATCGCAGCAACGGTTGAATCGGGTGAATGGCCGGTCATCGAACCGGTATCCCCCAAACAGAGGTCTACATAATCGATGCCATCGACATCGCGAAAGTGTGCGCCCTTTGCGCTCGCGACAAAGAGTGGAAATCCGCCAGGCCACTTCGCCATCCACGACATCGGCACACCATCTGGCATATGCGTCTTTGCCTTCTCGGAGAGCGCAGCAGATTTTGGATGTAGTGCGCGGAATCGTTCGCGTTCGCGCGCCATCAAGTGGGCAAGGTGGTCGCGATCAATCATTATTACTTCCCTAAGAATTCCCGTAACGCTGCGACAGCTAATTTATGGTCATCAACTTGTGGCACGCCACTGACCAAAATCGTTCCGCAATGTCCCTCGCCCACCACATGCAACGGGTAGCCACCACCATGGAGCGCATGCGTCTCTTCGGGGAGATTATTCATCGCATACCAGGTGAGCTCATCGACGCCCTCTTCTTCGGCGGCAACTCGTTCATACATTGATGAGTGACCATCACTAGCGACCACCCGCGCTTTTCGTGCAATCCACGAATCATTCTCTGGCGTTGACCCAGGAAGTGATGCATGAAAGACCACCCAGTCATCGATACGTACCTCGATGGCAACGGGCAAGTTCTTTGCTCGAGCAATTCGCACCGCTACTTCACCAAGAGCCACGCAATCGCCTGCATCAAGTTTCTGGAGGATTAACTCCTCTTCTTCAGCGAGTAATTCATGGCTGCTAAAGCCACCACTAGTTTCGCGTTTCATTTCCGTGACGCCCGCCAATTACGCTTTCGAGAAAGTGAATTGTGCTTGCAAGAGATTTGACTTGCTCAAGTCATAACCCAAATTCTGCGCATTAGGTGGCGCAGTCTGCGGTTCGATACAGACGCCTTCACTATCGAGCGTATAAACGACCCACCATGGCGTTGGTGATGTCACTTCAAGTTTCGCGCCGCCCTTCCAAAGCGTGGTTGGCGTACCGATCGGATTGAAGAACACGTCATCCCACGGTTGTGGCGTAATCGGCGAGATGAATTCACCATTAGGCATTAGCGTCTCATCGACTTTGAGCATCTTCTCGGCCGTGAAAATTACTTCGGCGCTCTGCGCACCGCCACCGATCTCACGTGGGAACCAGGTATGAATTCCCGCCCAACCTGGTAGGTCGCAATCGCCTGCGAAATACTCCAATTCATAATTCAAAACATTTCCTGAAACAGAGACGCGCAACTCAGCGCTCGCACCGTTATATGGCGCTGGGAAATCAACGCGACTTACACCATTACCGCAATCTTCCCAGGGCATGAGAAATCCCAAACCGTGAATCGCATGCGGTGGAATCACATTGGTGGGCAATTGTTCTTCGCGCCCATCTTTATGGCGGAACTTGCCATGGAGTACGCGCCCTGCCCACGGGATCATCGGATACCAACCCCAATGGAGGATGTTCTCGCGCTGTTGTACCGAGAACTCGTAGCCACCCCACTGCACTGAGGAGAGGCGTGCGCCATGTTCTAAATCGATTTCGACGGTGATCTCATCACCCTTGATGATCTGTTTCATAGTTCCTTCTTATATGGTGGTTGGGCGCCTTGTCTAGAGCAGGTAATAGCTGATGCTTGCACAGCGCGATGCAAAATGTGGGAAAGCTCGGCGGCGAGCGCTCGTTCGAGTCCATGTGTGACGATTCCCTCAGCGAGAATCGCGCCCACGGTATCGCCAGCACCGACGGTATCAACCACATCAACCTCGATGCCAGGCACCTCGATGACATGATCTGCTGTGATTCCGACCAATCCTTTTTCGCCACGGGTGATGACGACAAGTTGCACGCCATGCGCCAACCAACTCTTTGCCACTTCAAATTCATGCATCTCGGGATAGAGCCATGCAATATCTTCACTGCTCGCTTTTACAACATCTGCAATCTGTAAGAATCGCGCGACAGAGGCTTGGTAGCGCTCGCGATCTCCTAAAACAGTTGGTCGAATATTTGGATCGAAAATAATGGGGACTTTTCCGACTGCACTTTTCATCCACTCGAAGAGAACACTTGCGCCAGGTTCGACGATTGCCGCGAGCGTGCCAAAGTAGAGCGCATCGACTTCGTCACGATTAATTCGTGGTAGCGATTTCTCATCGTAGGCAAATGTTGCTGTGCCATCGATGATGAAGTGATAACTCGCGCTGCCATCAGCAGCGATGGTGACATTTGCTGTGCAGGTAGGAAGTTCATGGGTAGGTGTAAAGCGCAATCCCACACCTGCTGCAGTGAATTGCTCGCGCATCATCTGACCATATGCATCGCTGGAAAGCCCACCGATGAATTCGCTCGCTAACTCAAGACGGGCCAGCGCATGTGCAGTATTTGCTGGGCCACCGCCGGGGATCTCACGGAGCTGGCCACCCGAGGTGATCTTGTCGATGAGCGCCTCACCACAGACCCAAATCGCCATGGATTCACCTTATCGAGGTGGCTGCGTTGTTTCGCTGGGCGAAATGGTGATTGCCCGCAGAATTAGCCGGCAATAGGCTCACTTCCCTACTTGCATACCCCTATATATAAGGAGCAACGATGGCAAGCCTTCTCATGGAAGTCCCGGTTCTTGTAGCAGCGAATACGCCGATGCCGATGAAGAAGGTGGAGGTTGCTGATCCTGCGCCACATGAAGTGCGCGTGAAGATGGCTGCATCGGGAGTGTGCCACTCATGTTTGCATGCATACGACGGATCCCATGAGACGCCGATGCCGATGATCCTTGGTGACGAAGGCGCTGGCGTTGTTGAGTCGGTTGGTTCTGCTGTTACTACTTTGGTTCCTGGCGATCACGTCATCATCTCGTGGTTGCTCAACTGTGGCACCTGCGCACAATGTCTTAATGGCAAGCCTGCTTATTGCTACGGTCCATCACCATTTGGTGCGATTGGATTTGATAACACCGGGCGTTTTACCGATGTTGAAACCGGAAAGCCTGTTCTCCATTATGGCCCAGCAACGTACGCGCCATATGTTGTCGTCCCAGCAACTTCGGCAATCAAAATCAGAAAAGATATGCCGCTTGAGAAAGCTGCGCTCATTGGTTGCTCAGTGACAACTGGTTTTGGTGCAGTGACAAATGCTGCAGCTGCTCGCCCTGGCGATAGCGTTGCAGTTGTTGGTTGCGGTGGCGTTGGACTTAACTCCATTCAAGGTGCACGCGTTGTTGGCGCCAATCCAATCATCGCAATTGATACCAGCGATGCCGCTCTTGAGATGGCTGTGAAACTTGGTGCAACGCACACGATTAATCCAAAGAAAGTCGATGTCGAAAAAGAAGTCTTCAAGATCGTTCCACACGGTGTTGACCATGCAATTGGCGCAGTCGGAAGCGTGCCTGCATTCCTCAATGGATTAAACATTCTCGGCCCTGGCGGTACGTTGATTATTCTTGGTGCGCCAGGAAATGGCGACAAGATGACCATTGATCCGATCTTCCACATCTTGCGCGGTGAGCGCGGCATGCGTGGCAGTAAATATGGTTCATCTAATCCAGCGATTGAATTCCCGATGCTCATTGAGCTGTACATGACCGGCAAGCTCGACCTTGATTCACTTCTCACTGCGACCTATTCACTCGATGAGGCCACAAAGGCCTTCGAAGTCCTCGCAAAGGGTGGCGCAGGGCGCGGTCTGATTAAGTTCTAGACTCCAATCATGAGTGGAACAGCGCAGCGCCTTGCTGGGAAGAAAGCGGTAATTACTGGCGCTTCTCGCGGTATCGGCGCTGCTGTTGCACGTGCTTTTGCCGCTGAGGGCGCTGATGTTGCGCTCGCTCATGCACCAAATGCCGAGATGGAAAAGCTTGCGCGCGAGTTAGCGGCAGAACTCTCTGCCACGGGAGTGAAAGCTGTTGCAATCGCAGGTGATCTAGCAAGCGCCGAAGATCCTGGCGCGATTGTTCGCAAAGCACGCGAGGCGCTCGGGCCAATTAGCACGATTGTTGCCAATGCCGCTGCGAATTGGCGATCTCCATTTGATCAATACTCTGTTGCCGATTGGGATCTGATTAATAACGTCAATGTTCGTTCAACGTGGTTGATAGCAAAAGAGGCAAAGCACGATCTCATTGATACTCAAGGGTCGATTATCACCGTCTCTTCGATACTTGCCCATAACGGCAATAACACCAACGCGCTCTATGTGACATCGAAGATGGCGGTCATCGGATTAACTCGCGCACTCGCTCGCGAACTTGGCCCCGAAGGTGTGCGCGCAAATTGCGTTGCACCAGGTGCGATTCGCA
>CAZZFG010000050.1:0-6263 GCA_964653345.1 uncultured Bifidobacterium sp.
CATCCGGATTTTGACTAATACTATGGACGAAATACTATTTCGTATAGTATTTTTTTAAATGTTACCGGAACTTTATAAAGCCCTAGAGAGCTAAGCTCGCTTCATATATAAGGAGTGCAGCATGAAAATTACCAACGTCGAGGTAGTACTTGTTGACCGGCCTGCTTTCACTCCTGCCTTTGTCTGGCGCAAAGGTATTCCTGGCTCGGATGGTCCAATCACCGCAGGCTGGCTAATTATTGAGACGGATGCGGGCATTACTGGGTTTGCCTCTGCAGCGCGTGGAGTGATTCTCAAGGATTACATAGATCGCCGCTTTAAGAACGAGCTCATCGGGATGGATCCACTGCAACGCGAGTATCTCTGGGAGCGCGCATGGGAACTCGATCGCATTGAGAGATTTGCGCCCAATATGGCGCACGTTGTGGATGTAGCGCTCTGGGATATCGGTGCGAAAGCAGCGAAGCTTCCTGTTTACAAACTTCTTGGCGGCTTTCGAGAGTCAATTCCTGCATACGCCTCGACAGTAACGTATTCATCTATCTCTGAGTTTCTCGATATTGCAGATCAAGCATTAGAACTTGGTTACCCCGCTATCAAACTTCATGCATTTGGTGACGCGAAAAAAGATGCCGAGCTTTCATTAGCGCTTCGTGCTCACGTTGGACCTGACGTGCCACTGATGTATGACGGTTCAGCTGGATTTGATTTGATGGATGCGATGTATCTTGGTCATGCGCTCGATGAGGCTGGTTTTCTATGGTACGAAGAGCCCATGCGCGAATTCTCAGTGACTGCATATAAATGGTTAGGAGAACGCGTTCGGATCCCATTACTTCTTGGCGAAGTCACCGAAGGTGCGCATATGAGTTCAGGAGATTTCGTTGCTTCAGGAGTTGCAAGCGCGCTTCGTGTGAGCACTTTCCTGCGCGGTGGGTTCACTGGCGCAATGCGGATCGCACACCTTGCAGATGCTTATCATTTGCGAGCTGAAGTACATGGGTTTGGTCTAGAGAGCGCTCATCTATGTATGGCCATTAAGAACAACACTTTCTACGAATCTCTCGTCTTCGGTAATCCAATCACCCGGGAATCGCTTGTAGATAAGAACGGACTAGTCCATGGTCCAAGCGCTGTAGGAATCGGCTATGAAGAGCAATGGGAAGCAGTCGGAATTCCTCTGGGATTAGAGAAATATGTTAAATAGTTCAGTCGCTGTCCCGCGTAGGTCGGTACTTTCCGATGAAATATATTTTCTTATCCGTAAGATGATTTTTAATTACGAGATTTTGCCAGGAGCAAAAGTAAATATTGATGCGCTTGCTAAGCAGCTCGAGGTCTCACAGACCCCAGTTCGCGAAGCGTTATCTAGGCTTGAATCCGACGGTCTCATCGTGAAAGAACCATTAAAAGGTTTTCGCGCCACTAATTTGCTCACTATGCAGCAGCTCGATGATCTCTTCAAATTTCGGCTTCTCATAGAGCCTTTTGCTGCTGCGGAAGCCGCTAAAAGAATTGATGAAACTGGCAGAAAAGCGTTGAAGTCCGAGATTGAGAGCGCCAAAAATGCAATAAAGATTTCAGGTGATGATCAAGTCGAAGCGCTTACCGAGCATGACGCTAGATTTCATTCACTTATAGCGAGTATGTCTGGGAATGTTGTGCTATCCGAATCTTTTGAACGAACACATTGTCATTTGAATCTCTTTCGTTTATACATTGCAAACCAAAGAAGTCTGATTGTCGGAGAAACGCGTGCAGCCTTAGTAGATAAATTATTCAAACAGTATTACAACTCAGCGTCAGGGCAAGTGGCTATCAAGGAGCATGAGGAAATAGCGCTAGCTATCACAAGTGGTAATTTCAAATCTGCACAGAAATCAATGCATTTACATATAGAGAGCTCCTTGAAACGTTTCTATCCAGCCGCAAATGCGCTTTATCTCGTCGAGATCGCAACCAGTGAGGAGTTAGTGTGAGTACTGTCATCACCGATATTGAGATTCGAGCATGCCGGGGGAAGGATGACCTTGGAGCGCTTGATGCAGCATCTGCCGTCGCGCTACCTGGAGGTGCTCGTCCGGATTTCACAGTCGTCACGTTGAAAACTTCCGACGGAACTACCGGCACCTCTTTCGGTTTTGGCGCACAAGATGCCAAGGCTGCTGCCGCGACTATGTCACAGGTGAAGCCTTTCTTTATTGGACGTAGTCCACATGATGCAGCGAAGAATATGAAAGATTTTGAATTCTTCGATCGACGATGGAACCACGTTCCTATTTACTCTTATGCTCCTTTTGACAATGCCTGCTGGGACATTGTCGGCAAAATGGCGCACCAACCGGTATATAAATTGCTCGGCGCTGCGCGCGAAAAAGTTCCACTGTATGTCTCTTCAATGTTCCTTCCCGGCCCAGACGACTACGCCAAGCAAGCGCTAGAAGTAAAAGCAAAAGGGTACAAGGGATACAAATTGCATCCTCCCGGAGGACTTGATCTGGATATTGCCTGCTATCGAGCAGTTCGTGAAGCTGTCGGTGATGATTTCACGCTCATGGCGGATCCGGTCATCATGGATAGTTATGAGTCGGCGCTAAAAGCTGGACGCGAACTAGAGCGCCTTGGATATCGCTGGCTTGAGGAGCCTCTTCTTGATGTGAATCTCAATGGCCTTCGAAAGCTGCGCGAGAAGCTTGATATCCCTATTTGCGGGACCGAAGTGATCGCCGGTGCGCATTACACGACAGCGCACTGCATTGCCGAAGGCATCGTCGATATCGTGCGTACCGATGTCTCATGGCGAGGTGGCATCACCGCGGTGATGAAAACAGCACACGTGGCGGAAGCTTTTGGCGTGCAATGTGAACTACACACCACGATCTACCATGGGCTTGAGCAAGTGCAATTACATCCGTCGCTAGCTATCCCTAATTGTGAATTCTTCGAGACGCTCTATCCATTCGATGATTTCCTATTTGGCACCAAGACACAGCTCAATATCCAAGATGGTTATGTCATGGCTCCAGTGGGTGAAGGGCTCTGTATCGAGTACGACTGGGACTTCATCGACAAGCACACCGTTGCCACTTTCTAATTACTAATTAGTGAAATTAGAGAGCGGCCGTCCGGTAATTAGCGGATGCCAATCCTCGCGCTTTGACCAAGGCGTTTCGTAGGTTGGGTCGTTTGCATACCTTTTCACTGTGAAGTTCAGGTGCGCGAGCGTTCCTGGAGCCAAGTCAAGAGCGAAATGCTTGTCGTTGATATCGGTAACTTTCCCGTCGATTTCGACTGAAATAAATTGATGCTCTCCGAATCCACCGGATTGCAAGACGAGTACGCGTTGTGTAGATCCAACGTTCGCTACATGGACGGAGGTGGTGGTTTTGGAGATGTGATCGACCATGATCGAAACGTCTTCGGGTAAGCCACTACGCTGGTTATCGCCGTCGAAAGGTCTGATGTTTGCAAATTGGAAGCCACCATGTGAGATGTGCATCGGGGAACCAGTTGCCAACTGCATAAGACCTTCGAAATAAACCGGGCTAAACCATTGCCAAGCATGAACTTGATATCCAACCTTTAAAAGATCCAACTCAATGATGACATCGGTAGTCTCAGGCGAGTAACTATCCCAATTCTCTTGATTACCAATTTTAGATCTCATCCTGTGTAGATGGATATCAATTAATTCAAGATTGGCTTTGAGAATCTCCTTGGGGAAATCAGGAAGCCGGCCTTGGATAAATTCAAACCAGGAGAGGGTATTTGCAATGAAATGCTTATAACCCAACGTGTTATGGCCTGGCTTTCCAGGAATGATGATTTTTGACCAATCTTCAGTTCGAGGAATCGCGGAAATGCGATTGAGATCTTGATCATCCAGCGATGTAGTCCATAAGTAGATGAGATGACGTGGCGAAGCATCGCGGTAATCGCCCCACCCACTGTCGAAGTGGCGATGAGGGACAAGTACGCGATCTCCTTCAACTTTGCGAAGCTCCCAGTTCTTATCAAATTGCTGGCGAGCAACATCAAGGTAGGAGTAATCACCTGTGAGTAGCACAGCGTTCATCACCGCGTTGGTTAGCGGTTCCATGATGGTCATCAAGCCGTGCGGCCAACGCCACCCGTAATAACCGCCCCACCATTTGCCATCGTTATATTCGCCGACTTTTCCACTCAGGCCCACATTATCTGGCATGTACCCATCATTGGCATTTGCGCGATCAGCCCAGACTTTAATGTAATCAAGCACCCAATTCTTCTCGGCAGAGTCGTGCGAGTACATATACGCATGTGTAATCATCGTGGTCGCATTGAGATTAAGAGGGACGTCACCTCGATTCATTCGCTGATTCATTTTTTCAATGAGACGTTTGTAAATCACCGGATCAGACCAGTTGCACTTCATGGATTGAAAATCAACGCCCTCAATATCTTCATATGGCGCTAAATAATCATCCAGGACTGTTCGGTGGGTATGCCAATCTTCTTCCGTAACGATGAATCGAGGACCTCGGCTGCCGTTAAGGGGTGAACGGATGATCTTCTTCTCTTTGTCGAAATTTTCGGCAAGAGGATCCTCGCCCATATACATGCGCGCAAAACGTCGAGCACGTTGGCGGTCCATCAAACTTTCCGGCTTGGTAAGTCCAAGGAAGTAAAAGTACAAATAGCCTTCGCCATGATGCATCCAGTCGTAATATCCATCGAACTCGCGATGAATTTGTCCATATTCGGTCCATTGCAGAGTTATTGATTCCCACATCTTGCGGGCAAGATCATAAATCTCTTCGCTGCCACCAATTGCGTACAAGAGAGCGAGGTTATGGAACGCTTCATATGGATCATCCGATCCATCCATGCTGCCGAACTCACTTTTCCATTTCAGCGTGCCATCTACGTTTGTATATTTCTTAACGAATTCCGGGGCGGCTTCATTAAGTTTGGCAATCATTTCACGCTCTAAAAGCGCCCAATCTGGCGCTGCGGCCTTACTCGATATCAATACTTTTTTCATTGCCATTCCTTCCCATCAGGAAAACTAAATCGCTTGATTGAGTCTGCAAACATTTCTCCACCAGCACCTGGCGCAGTTGGTGCGAGATATTTGCCTTGTTTAATTTCGACAGGGGAAACAAAATGTTCATGCAAATGGTCAACAAATTCGATGACCCGAGCATCATTCTCGCCAGAGACAGCGACATAGTCGAACATTGAAAGGTGTTGAACGAGTTCGCAGAGGCCAACACCACCTGCATGCGGACAGACCGGGATCCCAAACTTGGCAGCCATCAATATATTTGCAATATTTTCATTTGGCCCTGCAACTCGAGTTGAATCAATTTGCATAAAAGAAAATGCTCCCAGCTGGAGCATTTGTTTGAAGATAATGCGATTTTGAACATGCTCTCCAGTTGCTACGCGAATCGGGGCGATTGCCTTCGCGATAGTGGCATGGCCAAGTGCATCGTCGGGAGAAGTTGGCTCTTCAATCCAATAGAGATCGACACCATGCAACTCTTTCAACCATGCGATTGCCTCATCAACGCTCCAAACCTGATTAGCATCGATTGCAAGGCGAACGTTTGGCCCTACTGCTTCTCGAGCTAATCGTAATCGGCGTTTATCATCGGCAATAGAGCCACCGCACTTTAATTTAATAAGCGTGAATCCATCAGCAACAGCTTCTTTGGCCAAACGAACCATCTTCTCGTCGCTATAACCAAGCCAACCTGGTGAGGTTGTATATGCGGGCACACCATCTTTAAGAAGTTTCGCCTTTCTGGCAGCTTTAGTTGGCTCTGCCTTCTTTAGGATTTCTAGCGCTTCTTCTGGTGTTAGGACATCGCGGATGTACCGAAAATCAACGAGCGAAACAATTTCTTCTGGGCTCATGTCTGCGAGAACTTCCCAAAGTGGTTTACGTTCATGTTTTGAAACAAGATCCCATAACGCAGTCAGTACTGCGCCAACTGCCATGTGTGTCAGACCCTTTTCTGGGCCAAGCCATCGAATCTGTGAATCGCTTACCAAATCACGCGCAATCTGACCGAGCGCGCCCTTCAATTCGGAAACTTTGATACCAATAACCTTTGGTGCCAACAATTCAATTGTTGCGCACTGTAATTCAGTGCCTCGACCAAGAGTGAAAGCGAAGCCATGTCCGGAGATTTCTGAATCAGTGTCGAGAATGAGGTAAGCGGCCGAATAGTCAGGATCTTTATTCATGGCATCGGATCCATCAAGAGATTTCGAGG
>CAZZFG010000051.1:0-6217 GCA_964653345.1 uncultured Bifidobacterium sp.
CCCGAGGGGGTCTCTACTCCAGCGCTAGTGGCTGTCGGTAGCACTGCCGGTATTGGTTTTACCGTGGCGATATTCATTGCAAAATTGGCATTCACAGATCAGGCGTTACAAGACCTTGCAGTTACCGCCGTAATGGTGGGCTCCCTTGCTAGTGGATTGATTGGTGTCGCGCTCTTTCGCTTGATAAGGGGTTGATAGCCGCTACGGTTAGCAAGTGCCGACCGAACATCCCCGAATAGCCCAGTTCACATCGAACTTCCTAAGAACCGCCGATGTGTTGGCGCTGCCAGTTGTGGATGGGTTAGTGAACTTTGAAGGCGGCAGTGAAGTCAAAGAATTTCTTAAACATGTAAAGAGCGCCAAAGAGTTACAAGAACTGGCAGAGTCGTACAAGCTCACTGGTAAAGCAGGGGAGCTAGTCGAGATTCCCGTGCAGTACAAATCTTTGTCTGCAATTTTTCTCGTGGGAGTAGGGAGTAACTCACGCGCCGACCTGGTGAAAGCCGGCAGCGCCATCGGGCGCAAACTGCGCGGTACATCAAAAAAATGTGGATCATTATGCGGGGGTCGTGGAGAACTCACGCGCGCTCATGCGCTTGCACTGGCGCTATCGGCGTACCAATGGAAAGTAAACGGAATTGCGCAAGCTCCGACATTCGCATTGGCTAGAAAATATGATCATCTGGAGGCGCAAGAGATGCTCTCTGGAGTGCTCTTGACGCGCGATTTGATTCACACACCATCGAACATGAAGAGTCCACAATGGATGGCAACGCAAGCTAAGAAAGCTCTCGCAAAATATCCGGTGGAGATCACAGTTCATCAAGGGGCGAAGGCGCTCAGCAGATTTGGCGGCCTACGTGCTGTCGGAAATTCCTCTCCCAAGCGACCACCAGCGATGATTGAGATTAGTTATAAGAAACGCGCTACCTCACGGAAGGTTCCGCATGTAGTTCTGGTTGGCAAGGGAATCATGTTTGATACCGGAGGCGTATCGCTTAAACGCCCTTACGAAAACATGGTTGCGATGAAAAGCGATATGGCCGGGGCAGCTGCAATTCTGGGCGCAATCCGATCCGCTGCAGCGCTTGGCATCAATTGCCGAATCACAGGACTATTGATGTGCGCTGAGAATCTTTTGTCAGCAACATCTCAGCGGCCTTCGGATGTCATCACACACTACGACGGACAAACCGTCGAAGTGATTGATACTGATGCCGAAGGGCGATTGGTGCTTGCAGATGGCTTGGGATATGCCGTCGAGAAATTGAACCCCGATTATTTGATTGATCTTGCAACGCTAACAGGTGCAGCAACCTTGGGCCTAAGTCGCCACTATGCGGCGATGTATACCCGCGATAACGCGCTTGCAAAGCGATTTGCGAAAGCAGGTGAGAGTTCCGGAGATCGCGTGTGGCAGATGCCTTTGGTCGATGACTATCGTGAGAGTCTGCATTCTGAAATCGCAGATTTCAAAAATATAGCCGAGAAGCCGAGCGTTGGTGGTGGCTCCATAACCGCTGCACTCTTTCTCGAGAGGTTTGTTGCAGATTCGCGTTGGGTTCATTTTGATATCGCAGGTGTCGGCAGAAGTGATTCCGACTCGGGTGAGAATCCCAAGGGCGGGACCGGTTTTGGCGTCCGACTACTCACAGAATGGCTGAAGAGTTTATGAACGAGCAATCGGAAAAGAGCAAAGAATTTATCGAGAGCTTCATTGTCGAAGAGTTAGAGATTCAAAATGCTCGCAATCGTGGCGCTGAACTTGGAAGTGATGAACCATCCTCTGGAACTGGTGCACTCCTCCAAACGCTCGCTCTTGCCCTTCGCGCCAAGAACGTTGTTGAGTTAGGAACTGGGACTGGCGTTGGAACGCTTTGGCTTGCTGGTGGGATCGACGAGAATGGAACCATCACGTCAATCGACCGTGAAGCCGAGCATGTCCAACTGGCGCGCGAAGCATGCGAAGAGATGGAAATCTCTGCGCAACGGGTGCGACTGATTCACGGTTCACCGTATGACATCCTTCAAAAACTTACTGACTCCGGATACGACTTGATCGTTGTGCGCGATTACTCCGGTGATTCTGCCGATTTGATTGATCATTCCTATCGCATTCTTCGCGCGGGAGGGGTTTGTGTTCTCGTGCATGCGCTTCATGGCGGCAAAGTTGCTGATCTAGCGCAACGCGATGAAGTAACGGTTGCTCGTCGCGAACTTCTTCGTAATCTGCGTGCAGATCGTGAGCGGTGGAATTGCTCGTTAAATGGCTTAGGAGATGGAGTTTTTTTCGCCGTAAAGCGTTAAGTGGCGCGGGCGAGTAAAGCGGATAGAGTTTAGGGGTACTTTCAGCGCGCTCTCAGGCTTCTTTAGAGTTTTATCGCCAGAGTACGTGCAAATGAGTTCCTAACAACGATGTCAGCACGGGAGAAAGCTATGAGTCAACCTGAGTGGTGGTCGCCGGCAGCGCAGTATGGCCATAACCAGCCGCCTGCTCGCCCGCAGAACTATTACTTGTCACCAAGCGCGCAACAGTTCCCAGATCCGTCATCCAATAGCGGAGCTCGGCGAACTGGCCGGAGTCATGGCGCAAAAGTGAGCGTTGGGCTTGCAGTGGGTATGGCGCTGATTGCAGGTGCAATCGGGGGAGTAGCAGGCAATTTAGCTAACGGTTCATCACTTTTTGATTCGCAAGCTTCGTTCGTTGCCACGACAAACGTCGTGGAGCGATCGCCACAATCTATCGCTGCAATCGCAGCGCGTGTCTTGCCTTCAGTCGTATCTATCTCCACTCGTTCATCGATGGGTGGCGGAACGGGAACTGGTTTTGTCATTCGCTCGGATGGATACATTCTTACCAATAATCATGTCGTTGAGAATGTGCGACAAAGCGGTTCGTTGAATGTCTCGTTTAACGATGGCAAAGTTGTGCGCGGAAAGATCGTTGGCGTAGATCCTGCTTATGACTTGGCAGTCATCAAAGTTGCACGTACTGGTGTGCCAGCGCTGCAATTTGGTGATAGTGACAAAGTTCAAGTTGGAGATGCAGTTATCGCAATCGGATCGCCACTTGGACTGTCCGGAACTGTCACATCAGGAATCATCAGTGCGAAAAATCGGGCCGTTACCGCAGGTGATGGCCAAAGCGAAGGCTCATTCATTAATGCTTTGCAGACCGATGCTGCAATTAATCCAGGAAATTCCGGTGGCCCATTGGTAGATAAGACTGGTGCTGTGGTTGGCGTCAACTCTGCGATTGCAACGCTGGGATCTTCGTTTGGAAGTCAATCTGGATCAATTGGCTTAGGTTTTGCGATTCCCATTAATCAGGCTAGACGTACCGCTGAGGAGCTCATCAAAACTGGTAAATCTTCGTATCCAATTCTAGGAATTTCTGTTGACACTTCCTTCAGCGAGGGTGGCGCCCGAGTCGCTGCGGTATCGCCCAATAGCCCCGCTGAGAGCGCTGGCATTGAAGTTGGCGACGTCATCATTGAATTAGGTGGTCGCACAATCACAAATTCTGATGAGCTCATCGTCGCGATCCGAGATAAAGCCCCTGGCGACCAAGTTTCTATCACCCTCAAAAGAAACGATATGACGAAGGTGGTCAAGGCAACTTTGGTCGCAGCGCAGAAATAACGTTACGATGGCGAAATGCTCGATATTGGCGCAGGAGAACTACTTGGGTTAGCCCTGGTAGCTCTTGTGCTGGTCGGGCCAAATAAGTTGCCCACCTTCGCAGCCGATGCAGCACGCTTCATCCGTAAGGTACGTGGTTTTGCGCAATCGGCGACAAGTGATTTGAGAGAGAATCTTGGTCCAGGTTTCGAGGATCTGAGCGTCAGCGACCTTAACCCCAAGGCGTTTATCCGGAAGCAGATGCGCCAAGCATTGGATGATGAACCAAAACTCGACAAGAACTCGGTTCGACAGGATCCACAACTCCCATGAGTGTCGAGGCTATTAACGCTATTAACAGTGCATTAGCCACTGTCATCGACCCAGAACTTCGCAAGCCCCTTACCGAGCTTGGCATGGTGAAGAATGTAAAGATCTCTGGCGATACTGCTGAAATTGATATCTTCCTGACGATCTCAGGATGCCCAATGAAGGATCGCTTAACTGACGATATAACAAAAGCGGTAGTGGGCATATCAGGTATCACGCGCGTATCTATCGAGTTCGATGTGATGAGCGATGAACAACGAAATGAGATTAAGCGAATCATCCGTGGTGGAAATGAGAAGTCAATTCCATTTGCGCGCCCCGACTCTTTGACTCGGGTATTTGCTATCGCATCAGGTAAGGGCGGCGTTGGTAAATCATCGGTAACAGCAAATCTTGCAGTCGCGCTTGCCGCGCGTGGGCAACGAGTAGGAATTCTTGATGCAGATGTCTACGGCCATTCAATCCCGCGAATTCTTGGCATGCTTGGCGCGCGACCTACTGCTATTGATAACACCACGTTTATTCCACCAGAGGATGTTCGTGGTATTCGCGTAGCGTCTATGGAGATGTTCAAACCTCAACGTGAGGATCCTGTTGCATTCCGCGGCCCAATCCTTCACAAAGTGTTAGAACAACTTCTCGCTGACGCGTATTGGGGAGAGTTAGATTTCCTCTTGCTTGATCTTCCTCCAGGTACTGGTGATATCGCGATTTCGCTCGGACAGTTAATCCCGTCATCTGAAGTAGTAGTTGTGACCACGCCACAAGTGGCAGCAGCAGAGGTAGCAGAGCGAGCCGGACGTCTGGCTCATCAACTTAAGCAACAGCTCGCGGGCGTGATCGAGAATATGTCCGCATTTCCCTGCCCGCATTGCGGCGAGAACATCTCACTTTTCGGAGCTGGTGGGGGCGAAGAGACTGTTGCACGGTTAGAACGGTTGACGGGTGGAAGCGTTCCACTATTAGGGCGGATCCCATTTGACCCCGCGCTGCGATCAGCAGGGGATGCCGGGACTCCACTTGCACCGGAGAATCCTTCGACTCAATCGCTACTGGAGATTGCTGAACGACTTATCAAACGAAGCGAATCACTGACAGGGCGAAGATTGCCACTTTCAGCTCGCTGATCCAGACGATGAATTGTCCTCTTCGGACTTAATCTCTGAGAGTAATTCGCGAAGCTCACTTCTAATAAAGTCCCGTGTTGCCACATCACCAAGTCCATCCCGAAGGGCAGCAATCTCACGCGTGAGATATTCCGTATCGGCAAGATTTCGCTCATCGCGTAAGCGATCTTCTGCGGATTGGATTCGGTCACGATCGGCTTGACGATTCTGGGCAAGCAAAATTAGCGGCGCAGCATATGAAGCTTGCAAAGACAGAATCAACGTCAAGAAGATAAAGGGAAATGGATCAAAGCGAAGATTGGTTGGTGCGAGCGCATTCCACAGTACCCACGTAAGCACGAAGACTGACATGTAAACCAAGAAATTTGCAGTGCCGAGAAAGCGAGCAAATCGCTCAGAGAGTTGTCCGAATGCTTCTGAGTTATATGTGGGACGTAACGAGCGCTTGCCGCGTCGCGGTAAATCAAGTCGATTGCTCATTTCAACACCTCCCTGGTGCCATCATCATGTTGTGCGCGCCAGTTCTCTGGCAGCAAATGGTCGAGAACGTCGTCAACGGTGACGACGCCAAGAAGTCGGTCGTTCTCATCGACGATTGGGACTGCCACCAAGTTATAAGCAGCAAAGTACGAGGAAATCGTGGTCAGATTTCGATCAGGTGAGAGCGATTCAGATTCAGTATCAATAATCGAACCAAGCAGGGTCGCAGGTGGTTCACGAAGTAGCCGTTGGAAGTGGGCAATACCAAGGAATTTTCCGGTAGGAGTTTCGTGTGGCGCCCTGGTAACGAAGACCTGCGAAGCTAGCGCTGGCGTTATCTCGCTCGCTCGAAGCGCAGCGAGTGCTTCGGCAACAGTGTTATCTGCAGCAAGAATGATTGGTTCGGTTGTCATCATTCCACCAGCTGAATAATCCTCATAGACCATCAGACGTCGAACATCTTCAGCATCTTCAGGTTCCATCAAGTTAAGAAGAGATTCAGCTTTCTCACTACCAACTTCGCGAAGCAGGTCAGCTGCATCGTCGGGATCCATTTCGCCGAGTACATCCGCTGCTCGCTCGCCCTCAAGCTGTGCAAGTAGCGCAACGCGCTCGCCCTCTTCCATCTCTTCGAGAAGATCAGCAAGTCGCTCATCATC
>CAZZFG010000052.1:0-4612 GCA_964653345.1 uncultured Bifidobacterium sp.
GTCCAACTCAAGCGGCGCTCAGACCTAATACCGAATCTCGTCGAAACCGTGAAGGGCTATGCCAGCCATGAGAACGCCACTTTCGAAAAGGTCGTTCAGGCTCGGGCAGCAGCAACCTCCGCTACCGCAGTTCCCGATGTTGCTGCAGCTGATGGGATGTTGACCCAAGCGCTCCGCGGGCTGCTGGCTGTGGCTGAGAATTACCCAGACCTAAAAGCATCTGCAAACTTCCTCTCGCTCCAAGAAGAATTAGCAACCACCGAAAATAAGGTGAGCTTTGCGCGTCAGTTCTATAACGACAATGTCCGTGCGCTTAATACTGCGATTAAGACAGTGCCTTCAAGTTTCTTTGCAGGATTTGCCAAGGTGGGCGAGCGAGAGTTTTACGAAGTTGATGATCCGCAAGCACGTAATGCGCCAAAGGTGCAATTCTAGTTATTCATGACTAACTTTCGCGAGCTGCAAAGTTCTAACAAAAGGAAGACGATCTTTCTGTTAATTTCATTTGCGCTTTTAATGTGGCTTGTTGCATTTGCTGCGGTTAGTTATTTTGGTGGTGGCGGAGCTGCGGTCCTACCGATAGCAGTGGGTTTTGCACTTCTTACTACGTGGTGGTCGTATTACTCCTCAGACAAACTTGTAATTCGAATGACTGGCGCTAAATTGCTACAAGAGAGTGAGAATCCAAAGCTTTTTGGTTTGGTTCAAGAAGTATGTCTGGCAAGTGGGTTGCCGATGCCAAAAGTTGCGGTGGTTATCGATGATGCGCCAAATGCTTTTGCGACAGGGCGTAATCCAGAGCATGCGCTAATCGCATTCACTACGGGAATTCTTGATGTTATGGATCGCGATGAACTGCAAGGGGTAATTGCGCACGAGATGGCCCATGTGGCAAACCGCGACACTTTAGTCTCTGCTGTTGCCGCGACTACGGCGGGAGCAATCGCGATTGTGAGCGACATGTTGATGCGAATGATGTGGTTTGGTGGTCGCCGTGATCGGGATAGCAATTCCAATCCCGTTACGCTCGTGATTTCCTTAGTTGTCATGCTTCTTGCTCCGTTAGCTGCGATGTTGTTGAAGGCAGCAATCTCCAGAAAACGTGAATCGCTCGCTGATGCGACGGCTGTTGATTTCACACGGAATCCCACAGGACTACGTAAGGCGCTCGAGATATTGGCGCATGACTCGACTGTGGTGCGGCAGCGTTCCAATGCTGTCGCGCATATCTGGATCGAATCACCGCTGGATGGGCAGGCAGTCTCGCGTTTATTCGCCACACATCCACCCATCCAGGAACGGATTGCAACGTTGCGCCGTCTTGAAGGGAATCTTTAACGTGATGAGGGAGCGGGCGACGGGAATCGAACCCGCGCTAAAAGCTTGGGAAGCTCTTGTGATGCCATTTCACTACGCCCGCGTGTAGCGCTTACTAAGCCTAGATAATTTGGGGTAGGGTCGCCAACCATGTTGCTCTCAGATCGCGATATCCGCGCAGAAATCGAGGCTGGCCGGGTCTCGGTCGAGCCTTTCGACAAGGCGATGATCCAACCCTCCAGCGTTGATGTCCGACTCGACCGATTCTTCCGAGTCTTTGAGAATCACAAATACGAAGTAATCGATCCCTCTAAAGAGCAGTCCGAGCTAACGCGCGAAGTTGCTGTCGCTGCAGATGAGCATTTCATCCTCCACCCTGGCGAATTCGTGCTCGCAAGCACTTACGAAGTAATCACACTTCCCGATGATGTGGCTGGACGGCTCGAAGGCAAATCTTCGCTCGGTCGGTTAGGTCTACTTACCCACTCAACAGCAGGCTTTATCGATCCGGGTTTCTCCGGACACATCACTCTAGAACTTTCTAATGTTGCTAACTTGCCTGTGAAGTTATTTCCAGGAATGAAGATTGGGCAACTATGTTTGATCAGACTTTCCAGCCCAGCAGAACATCCATACGGAAGTGCAATTTATGGTTCTCGATATCAAGGGCAACGTGGACCTACGCAGAGCAAATCCTGGCTTAACTTTCATCAAAGCAAAATTAATTAACTCTCTCTGATTGGGAACGTTAGTGTAAAGGTCGTACCACGGCCAAGTTCACTCTCAATATCAACGCTGCCGTGATGTGCTTCCATAATTGCCTGAACTATAGAAAGCCCCAAACCACTTCCTTCAGTACCGGAACGTGTGCGAGATTGATCAACTCGGTAGAACCGCTCAAAAACCTTAGATTGCTGTTCGGGCGTCAGACCAGGCCCAAGATCACGGACCTTTATCTGAACATCGTTATCGCGCGCTACGAGTGAGATCGTGATTGGCGTTCCTTCAGGTGTATGAATTGCAGCGTTAACAGCAAGATTGAGTATTGCTTGATAAACCTTTACAGAATCGCCAATGATGAACGACTCCTCTACCGGAATCTCCATGCTGATATTGGCATTCGGCGCGCTTGCTTTGACTGCTTGCAACGCCTCTTCAATTAATTTCTTTACATCGACGGCTTCATGAGAAAGCGGGCGAGCTTGATCTAAACGCGCAAGCGTGAGTAAGTCTTCAACTAGAGCGCTCATACGCTTCGATTCACTTTCGATTCGACCAACTAGCTCTCGAGTCTTCTCTTCCCCAGTAACTGCGCCTTGTCGGTGCAGCTCTGCGAAGCCACGGATAGCGGTAAGGGGAGTGCGAAGTTCATGACTTGCATCAGCGACAAATCGCCGCAATTTCTCTTCGCTTCGCCGTTGAACTTCGAAAGATTCTTCAATTCTACTGAGCATTCGGTTTAACGAAGCGGTTAATCGTCCTACTTCTGAATCTGGTTTTGCATCGGGCAAACGAGCTGACAAATCTCCACCAGCAATTGCCTCTGCGGTGCCTTCAACAGCTGTAAGCGGTTTCATACTTACTCGAATCGCAACTCGAGAGACAACGCCAACTAAAAGCAGGACGAGCAGGCCGATGAAAAGAAAGAGCAGCTGTAATCTGCCCAGCGTTCGCTCGACGTCTTCTAGCGAAAGAGCTGCGACCGCACTTCCTGCGCCGGAGGGCAATAGGCGGGCAAGCACTCGAAAGTGCGCCCGATCTTGAATAATGGTGAAGGGCTTTCCTTTTTTCTTTGCAACTATCTCAGGGGTTATTCCTGCAATGACTCGTTCTACACGTTCGGTGTTGAGTTCGCCGCCCAGCCTTCCGATGATTGCGCCTGACGGATCGAGCAGAGTTACGCTGATAGCTGAGGGCACTTTGCGAAGTGGGCCACCGCGCTCATTAATCGAGTCATCGTCACCATCGGGTTCGATTCCGGCACGATCAAGGCGTAAGAACGAACCGCCTGCAACTGAATTTAATTGGTCATCTAACCGACCGATGAGATAACTCTTTAGAGCAGTGTGTGCAGCAAAGTCAGCGACACCGATACCAAGCGCGCTAAGTACAAGCACGCTAACTGTTAAGCGATTTTTTAGGCTCGCAGTACCGAAGCGATTCTTAATACTTAGGCCACCTTGCTGGGCAGGCGGAGGCGATATCCGACACCACGCACAGTGTGAATCAATTGTGGTTCCTGAGTATCAATTTTCTTGCGAAGGTAGGAGATGTACGTTTCAACGATTCCTGCATCACCTCTAAAATCGTATTGCCAGACATGGTCAAGTATCTGAGCTTTAGAGACAACTCGATCAGCGTTTATGAGGAGATAACGCAATAGAGTGAATTCGGTGGGGGAGAGTTCGATGAACTTTCCTCCTCGGCTTACCTCATGCGTTGCCTCGTTAAGTTCTAAGTCGGCAAAGCGAATGAGTTCGTCATCAATATCTATTTCGATATCGCCAGTGCGCCGCAAAATCGCGCGTACCCGCGCGATCAACTCTTCGAGGCTAAATGGTTTGACCATGTAATCATCACCGCCGATTGTTAAGCCGGTGACTTTGTCATCAGTAGAGTCTTTTGCAGTGAGAAAGAGAACGCCTACTTTCAACCCATCTTTTCTGAGTTTCTCGCACACTTGGAAACCGCTCATCCCTGGCATCATCACATCGAGTACGAGTGCATGTGGTTTGAACTCCTCCGCGATGGTGAGCGCTTCGGCGCCATTCATGGCAGAGCGCACATCAAATCCTGAGAATTTCAGGCTCGTTGAAATCAGATCATTGATATTTGGTTCATCGTCAACGACAAGGATCCGCTTGAGATCCTGCTTTGTTTCTGGGGCGCTGGTAGCCACCTGACCTCACCTCACAGGTATATGTGGTGCCAATAATGCGAGATTAGCCTGAGATTAACCTGAGAAGAAGCCTCAATTGACCTTAGGGTCTGCTGGCCTGCGCTTTTGGATCTGGCGGATCACCCCGATTAGCGCCACCACCGAGAAGAGCACAACCAGAAAGATAAAGCCGTCGAGCAGAAATGGCGGCGGCTCTCTGAGCACGGCAAAGATATATATGTCTGGGATGAAATGGGTAATGATTGCGATCAAACCCCAGATTCGCACCCGCGGCCAATCGCGTGCCAACCCATAGATCACCACGCGCGCAGTTGCCAGACCATACGGAATAGCCGCACCAACATCAAAAACCAGATAGAGCAGCGCATTTACCCCGTACTTGCCCAAGGTATGCCA
>CAZZFG010000052.1:4712-6206 GCA_964653345.1 uncultured Bifidobacterium sp.
TGGTTGTCGATTACGTAACCTGCGTTGTCGTCCCAGTCGCTCTCTTCGTAGAGCTAAACATGCTTCCTAAAGGGCAGGAGTTCTGGTTCGCCGCATTGATTATCTTTACCGGTGCGTTGTGGTTTGCGCGGACTGATCAGGAAACTGACGACCATTGGTTCAATGGTTTTCCCGCTGCATGGAACATCGTGGTTCCTACTCTTCTAATTCTCGATGCAAATAAGGCAACAAAACAATTAGTTATTCTCTTTCTCTGTGGCCTCTCGCTCTCTAAAGTTCAATTTCCACACATTGTACGCGTGACGAAATTTCGCCCTATTACATTGTCGGTTGCATTTATTTACTTTGTTGCTCTTACATGGCTATCAGCGCAATATCCTGACGGACCAAGTTGGGTGAAACCCATTTTGGTCATTGCACCGCTATATATTGTTGGATTATCTATTTGGAAGACATGGTTTGCGCGCGACAATCAACAATCAATGTAGCGTATTGATTGCTCGCGCAATTATGAGAATTACGGTGAAGAGCGAAGTCATACTCTGCAGAGCCATTAACAGTTTTGCCCAGCGCGCTAATGGCAAGACGTCTGTGGGGCTAAAGGCGCTCGCGTTGGTAAGCGAGAAATAGAGATAATCCACGTAGTGTGGTCGCCAGCCTGAGGGTGCTAAGTGTGGATTCTCGGTTTGTGCAAACATGAAATCTGGAAGCGCTTTTTTGCCCGTGGCGCGCTTACCAGCGCCCCCTGAGTCAAACTCCCAGTACCAAAGGCTGAAGATAATTACATTGGAAATCCAGATGTTCCCGCCCGAAAAGAGGACATGAATCGGATCGGTGAAGATCTGATTTATTAGCAAGTCAATCAAACGAAGTAATGTCCAAACATTGATTACAGACATCAAGGCATTGAGAGTGATGCCAAGTAGCCATACATGATTCTTGTGTTCGGTAATTCGTGTCGGATTTGCGAAGAAAATAATGAGCGCTATCGCGAGCTCAATCAGACAGATAATTTTGAGATTTACGAAAGAAAGCTGGGCTGGCAAGAGGAGCTGTAGTGTGATGATGACCAAGACTGCGAGTAGGGCTGGCCACCTTAGTTCAGCTGAATTTTGAGCTCTTTCGCTATCCATTGAGAGTGACTATACGCCCGGCCCCACTATTCTTGTCGCTATGAAGGTCGTGGCCATTCTGGCTTATCTCTACTCTTTAGTCGCAGTCGTGATTCTTGCGACCAAAGTGCGCGAGCTGGTCGTAATCTTTAAGCAAGGCCAACCTGACCCAACTCGTTCGAATGCACGTGGTGCACGTTGGCGCAATTTGTTAAAAGAAGTTCTTGGTCATACCAAGATGACGCGTTTTACGGGAACTGGCATCGCGCATTGGTTTGTCATGGTTGGTTTTGGCGCTTTACTTGGCACATTGATCACGGCTTTTGGCCAAGTCATCGACCCACACTTCTACATTCCAGGTATCGGTCACTTCACTCCATAT
>CAZZFG010000053.1:0-1436 GCA_964653345.1 uncultured Bifidobacterium sp.
AGCGCTGGGTGCGATCCCGGCGCGGACGGCTAGGGCCCCCAGGGCGGCGACCATCGCTCCGTTATCGGTACATAGGTCAGGGGTCGGAATCGTGAGGGTAACGCCAGCGCGCGTAGCTCGCTCCGATGCCAAAGCCCGAAGCCGTGAGTTTGCGGCCACACCGCCGGCAATGAGCAAGCGATCGATACCAGTTCTCTTGCATGCTGCAAACGCCTTAGCAGTAAGCACATCAACAACCGCTTCTTGAAACGAAGCTGCGACGTTTGCGCGCTCGCTATCTGTTAGCTGTGAGTTCTTTTCAATCCAGCGCGCCACTGCGCTCTTTAAACCTGAGAAAGAAAAGGAGAACTCTTTCGCACCACGCTCTTGATCGTCTGCAAAGAGCGTCATGCCACGTGGGAAATCGATTGCGTCACGATTACCTTCGCGCGCTATTCGATCAAGGTGTGGTCCACCAGGAAACGGTAATCCCAGTATTCGTGCGATTTTATCGAATGCTTCACCGGCTGCATCATCAAATGTGGAACCGAGTTGTTTAATATCACTGTTGATATCGCACACTTCAAGTATTGAAGTGTGGCCACCACTCACCAGCAATGCAATTGTTGGTTCTGGCTCGTGTTCTAGTGAATCCACGGCAATGTGCGCTGCTAGATGATTGACGCCGTAAATAGGAATACCAAGTCCGGCTGCAAGTCCAGTTGCGCCACCAGTACCAACCAGAAGAGGGCCAGCAAGTCCGGGACCTCGTGTTACTGCGATGGCATCGAAATCTTTGAGTTGTACCTTTGCTATCGCTAATGCTCGATCAAGAGTGGGAAAGAACGCCTCTAGATGAGCGCGTGCTGCTACTTCAGGAACGACTCCCCCGTAGCGCGCGTGTTCAGCAACGCTAGATGCTATTTCGTTTGCAAGAAGGGATTTTCCGCGCACGATACCGATACCTGTCTCATCGCAAGAGGTCTCGATACCAAGTACTAATGGCTCATGTGAATTCATGCGTCACCACCAGAGGAGGTGGTTGGACTATCAAATTTCTGCTCCATGACTAATGCATCGCCAAAGCGCGCGTAGTAACCAACTCGACGAGAGATCTCGCTAAATCCATTCTTTGCATAGAGAGCACGAGCTGGCTCGTTACCATCCCGCACTTCTAGCAAGATGCTCGATGCTTTCAAATCAATTGCCTTCTCGCGGAGATGATCCAGCATCCTCTGACCAAGTCCGCGCCCTTGGTACTCCTTTGCAACAGCGAGGGTGTGAATATCTACTGGTTCATTTGGACCAGTAAATGCAATTCCCGCAAAGCCAGCAATACGTGGAGTTTCACCCGCTCTATCTTCTAGCACGATGTAGTAGCGCGAACGTGGTGAGAAACTTAACTCTTCCTTGAATTGCCCCAACGACCACGGATCCGGGAAGAGTTCGCGCTCGAT
>CAZZFG010000053.1:1536-3845 GCA_964653345.1 uncultured Bifidobacterium sp.
GCCCAGTATCGCTCTTTCCGTCGGGCATCGATAGAAATAACAGTTTCGTCGGAGAGTTCTTGCGCATACGCAATTGCATCGAGCGAGACAACTCCGATGCATGGAATCGAACGAGCCTTTGCGAACCCTTGCGCGAAGATGATGCCAACACGAAGTCCGGTAAATGGCCCTGGTCCCATGCCAACAATCACATGATCAACATCGGCCAAACCTTGAGCCTTTCCAATCAATTCACCGAGAGCGCCACCATGCGAAGTTGCTCCCTCGACAAAATCCGACCAGATAACGCGCTCGTTCTCTACCACGCCAACAATTGTTCGCGCCGTGGATGTATCGATAGTCAACGCTCGTCTCATAGATGAAGCTGCCCCCAGCGCGCATCTGCACCCTCGAAGGTGAGCGTTCGCTGCTCACCTTCACCAAGCTCAATTCCAATGTGGAGCGCTTCTCCCGTGAGATCGAAACTTGCACCCCACTCGACAATTGTTAACGAGCTATCGAAATCAACGTCGAGCTCCTCAAATGCCTGGCGTGGATTTGCTAAATCAAGTAGGCGGTACGCATCAATATGATTAATGGAAAAATCACCTTGATAACACTTCATCATTACAAAAGTTGGTGATGTCACTTCACCTTGCACATTCAGTGCACGCAGTATGTGTTGAGCGAGAAAAGTCTTGCCCGCTCCAAGCGGACCATCGAGGAGTAGTAAATCTCCTTTGCGCAACTGTTTGGCAAGTGAGGAGCCGAGCTCACGCATCTGCTCCGCTGAGTCGACCTCTAGGTGCTTTCGCATAATGCCTAGAGGGTACCGCTAAGCCCTAGCGTTTCTTATATCCCGCTGGACACTTAGGAGAAATGCCTGAGACCTTTTTGCTGATTTTTCCCTTGATGCACGTGATAGTTACATTCTTTTTCACGAGAGAATTTGCTTGAACTTTTGCTTGTGAGAGTTTCACCGAGATGGTTGGATCAGAGAAAGTAAATCCGTATGCAGAGAGTTTGATCCAGCCATTGCCTTCAGTCATCGCTGTCGTAGCCACTTTCTGATCAGCTTCGCCTGTAACGGAAATACTTGCCTGGATTGGCGCATTGGAAAAACCGTATAAACATCGAGCTGCATCGCTTCTAATCAGTAAATCGTAGGTTCCTTCTACAAGAGATTTACCATCTGGCATGTAGTGCATGCCCGCTACTTGGTAATTAAGTGTGCCATCTTTATAGCGTGGTGAATTTCCGTTAAATCCCATTGCATTGGTGCTTACTATTCCAATAACCCTGGAAGAGTCCTGCAGGCACTTATTCTCATTCCCCCAATTGGTGGAGTTCACTGTCCACAAGGTGTTAAAGCCGGCCGCTTTATCAGAAACTAGCGGACGAAAATAATCTAGATACTCAAATATGTCCGATTGATCAGCGCCGGCAGGGGTGGTGTTATTTACCTGTCCGTTGTTCTGCCACCACTTATTCTCGCGCGGGGTGAAATTTCCTTTTAACTTCGAATAAGCAAAGGTAGGCACTGAGACGGGCTGACCTTCAACAATTACTCGATTGTTAGTGTTTGAGAATTTGCTAATTCCAACTTGGGGATCCTTTAGTCGTGCTTTGTACCAACCAGTGACCTCATTAGTAAGCCTTACCGTGAGGCGATAGCGCGCATCTTTAGGGAATTCCATTGCAAATCCTGCTTTTCCATTTTCGGACCACGTAGTGTCGCGAGTCCCACCCCAATCCATTCTCGAATTGGGTGGCGCGTCTTTATTTATTTTGGGCGCGGTGTAGTTACCGACCTCTTCACGATATGGAATTACGCCAAAAGAAATGTTGCTGACTTGGAATTTTTTTGTGTTTGGACTGTAGAAAACCGAGTAGACCACATTCGTTAGGTAAGACTGATTTTTGGAGTTTTTCACTATTGAGTCATCCCAGAGCGACGCAGAAGCACCGCCGAGATAATTGAGTTTTGGATCTGCAACTTGCCTCAGGCCGCTTTCTAACATCCTCAGATGTTTAGCCCCAGAGAAACTTTCGCCATCGTAGGAAATTTCAAAGTTCTCAATACAGTTCTCTGCGCCATCACTTGCGCAATATGGAAGCACGGACATCCCCAGAATTCCCCTACTTTCGGGGCCCCACTTTGCGTTCGCAAAATCGCACGTGGGGTCTTCCGTTGAGTAGCAATAAAGCCATTCACCACGAACGCCAATTTCTTCAACCGCAGGCGGCTGCAAGCTGAGTGTCGAATGCATAAACGGATTGCTGTAACCAACGGTAAAGATAAATTGGTCTGGTGCAGTAACTAATTTTGA
>CAZZFG010000053.1:3945-6124 GCA_964653345.1 uncultured Bifidobacterium sp.
GCAACGTTGTATGTCGCTGCCTCTTCTTCGGAGAGCTTCGCTGCATAGTTGGTCTTCTGGTTATCCGCAAAGTTCTTATTTCCAACCTGTGACTCTAGGTCGTACCGTGCGAATGTTGCGAAGCCAGCGATATTAACCATGTTCTCTGCAACTGCGAGAGCTGGTTGAACTGCTAGTGCGAATCCAGTCGCCGCAGAAGTTGAAGCGCTTGCGGCTGCAACACTGGAGGTGTCGATTGGAGTTCCGGTAACGCCATCAAAGCTTGTGCTTCGCATAGGCATTCCGGAGAGAAGTCCAACCAACAAAAGCGCGCTACGCGCAGGTAACGCTGCCTTTACGGCTGCTGGAACGAGCGTTGCTGTTGCTGGCCAAGTATCTGCACCTGTCTTACTGAGTCCACTTTGGATGGCAACAACCGCGGCGAGAACTTTGCCGAAATCAACAGCTGCTTCACCAAATCCAGCAGGCCCAGCGGTATATCCAAAGCCCTTGATCGTTGGATCAAAGAACATCTTGAAGAGCCAGACCGCATCGGTGCCATATCCGCCATTGCTACCTGTGACCTTATCGAGGTTATTGAATGCCATCACAGGAAGTGCGGCATCGATTAACTTCGGGTTGGTCTCAGCAAGGCGTTGTGTAATGGTGCCGCCAAGTGAAGCTCCCCATGCAACAGTGCGCTTGATTTGTGGGAACTTCTTCTTGACGATTCCTAACAATTCCACGTTTGTCTTAACTGCAGACTCAGCGTTCCAGCCTGGGACCGCAAATCCGGAGCCAGCAAGTGCATAGCCCTGATTGAGTAACGCATTTGCAGTGGCCATGGAATCTGGTGCGCCAGGTGCAATAGTTGCGCGAAGGTCATTTCCCGCACCACCAAGTAGGGGAACTTGAGCTGGAATCTTCGCTACATAGGTGTAGCCGTGAGACCACAGTAGAAGTGTTCCATTGAAATCATCTGGAACACGAACTTCATATTTTGCGGTATCGCTTGTTTCACCTGTACATGTGGTCACTGCAGCTGCAGTGGTACATGTTGGATCTGCTGCAGTTGCTGCAGTCGGGAAACCGAGGACCGCTCCAATAAGCGCTACCGAGAGAAGGAGCGCCATGTTACGGCGAGTCTTATTAAGAGTAAGTCTCATTTCTTATTCTCCTTTTCTTTCGCTTACTTATTAGTTGGAACGCCGTCAGCAGGCATTGCTGGGCGAGTGAAGGTGGATACAGCTACGTCGCCGTTGCTAGGACTGGAATCTGCGGTGTAGACAACTGGCTTGCCGCCATCAACCGGTGCAATGACACCTGTCGAGTTGTATCGGCCCACCCAATAACCGGTGTACCCGATGTTGTTCGCTGAATCAAACTTCGAGTATCCGGCAGATGCAAAGGTGCTGCCCTTGCTCTTAAGCGCAGCGATTAATGAAGCACGCGTTGGATTCTCGCCAGCGGCGCGGAGCGCTTGCACGATGAGCATTGCTTGGTTCATACCAACGAGCACATTGTTATCCCATACAACACCCTTGTTATATGCAGTGTTGATTTCAATGAACTTCTTCACATACTCATCCTCCGTATCAGTCGCAGCTGGGAGGAAGGAGAGGCTGAGCGCACCAGTAAGCGAGCGAAGTGTCGCAGCTCGAAGTTCGGCTGTTGTCGCACCTGCGAGTGTTAGCAAGGTAGTCGGATCAGCGCCAACAGAACCCATGATGAATTGTGGGCCCCAAGTTGTGCCGTAACCGAGAGCAGCGGCAGTGCGGAGTGCGACTGCAGTTGCGCTGGTGACACCGAAGAGAATGATTACTTCAGCGCCAGAACTCTTAAGCGCGGTCATCTGCGCAGTGAGACCCACAGTTGCCTGTGAGAGCGACGCATACTTCTGGGTTCCGCCTGCTACGAAAGTTAGCCCGCCCGCTTTGAAGCCAGCGAGACCATCTTTACCAAAATCATCATCCTGATAAAGGATGCCAACTTTCTTACCTGGGAACTTATCCTTGATGTACTTCGCCATGATCTTCGCTTCCATGATGTAGGAAGGTAGATACATGAAAGTTGTTGGGTACTTCTTTGGATTTGCGAATCCGCTATATCCAGTGTTCACAAAGAGATCTGGCACGCTCTGCTTGATGATTGGCGTCTTCTTCAACGCAGCGGTGTGCGTTGCAGTACCAAGATTTCCCAC
>CAZZFG010000054.1:0-6027 GCA_964653345.1 uncultured Bifidobacterium sp.
CCCCCAAGCGCTCCAAAAGCCACTCCGATCAAAAGCAAGATCAGCGAGAGATGAAATAGCAGATTTCCACTCTCTCGGATGAAACCTTTCTCGCCACCAACTGAATCAGGGAGCCTTCTAATCCGATATCGGCGCCGTCTTAACTCTGCAACTGCTTTATCAAGGGTCTCCGATTGAGATGCGGAGGTACGCACCTCGATAAATTCCTCTAGCCGCTCTAGATTCTTCGGTGTCATTGGCGGAAGTGCGCGCGCCATTTTGAAGTGTTCCCACGTTCGTGGCAATACGCAACCAATCAACGAGATGAAAAGCAAGATGTAAATCGCACTGAACCACGCAGATGAGTAGACGTTGAAGAGTGAAAGGGCATCAAGCCACTTGGCCAGACTTGGATTAGTTCCGTAGTACTCATTTACCTGGAGGGGGCTTTGCGAACGTTGTGGGAATATCGACCCTGGAATCGATGCAACTGCAAGTAATAACAAAAGCACAAGCGCTGTGCGCATACTCGTCAGTTGTCGCCAAATCCAGCGGAGAAAACTGATTCCTGTTAATTGAGGTGGTTGGGTATCAAAAGAGATACTCATAGCGCCACCACGAAACTCGATGCCCAGCCCTGTAGCCAATTCTCGATACCACTCCAAAAGCCAGTGAGTTGAGCAATGCCAAGCAGGATCAGCGAGATACCGCCGATGATCGAGAGCGCACGAACTGGCAAGCGTTTGAGAGTTCGGATCGCTCGAGAAATACCAAATGAAACAAGGAGAAATGGCACTCCCAGTCCAATGCAATACCCCAATGAAAGGAATGCGCCACGAAGAGCGCTCTCCTCGTTAAATGCGAGCGCTTGTACCGCAGCGAGAGTTGGTCCGATACAGGGCGTCCAACCGATTGCAAAGAGCACGCCAAGGAACGGTGCAAAGAGTAACCCGCCATCAGTTTTTATCCGTGGCCGGAATTCGCGCGTGTTCTTGATAACGCCGAGGAACAGCAAACCCATGATGATGGTGAAGACTCCCAGAATCTGACTAATTCCTCGTTCGTGGGTGAGCAATTGATTACCCGCACCACCAAAGAGTGCGCCATATGAGATAAAGACTGAGCTAAAGCCAATAATAAAAAGGAGAGTTCCACCGATAACCCGTTTTCTTTGCTTTGGGTTCTCTAATTCCACGCCGCTCAGACCCGTGACATATGCAAGGTAGGCAGGTACTAGCGGTAAAACACAAGGTGAAAGAAATGCAACGATGCCGGCAAATATCGCAATAGGGAATGCAAGAAGTACTGAGCCCTGCAGCACTTGATCTGTTAGTGAGTAAAAGTTCATTCACTGACCAATTTCTCAAGTAACTTTTTGACTGACGAGTAGGTAATCTCGCCCGAAATTCGCGCAGCGACTTTTCCCTCTTTATCAATTAAGAAAGTGGTAGGAATCGCAGCAACTGGAAGGCTCTGTCTAAATCCAAGAAGAATTTGATCTTCGGAAATGGTCGGGTATGTGATGTTAAATCGTTTAGTGAAAGCCTGAGCGCTATCGGTTGAATCTCGAGTTAAAAGTCCGATGAATTGAACAGTCGGAAATTCCTTCGCGAGATCTTCGAGAACTGGGGCTTCGGCTCGACATGGCGAGCACCACGAAGCCCATACATTGACCAGCGCCACACGACCCGGCTTCATGTTTACCGCAGATCCAGAGATGCTCACTCCGCTAATTCGTGGGCCCATCTTGCGATCCCCGCTTTTAATTTCTGTTACTACGCCATCCCCTGCGACATAAGAATTCTCATTGATTGAAGTTCCACTTGTGCCGCAACTTGTGATTAATAAAGTAATTACAGAAAAAGCTAGCCACTTCACGATAAATGACTTTCTCACTTCTTTTCACGGAGCAAGTGTGCAGCGGGCTCTGCATACTCAATTCCTTCAATCACCCCATCTGAAGAGAAGACCACCGTTGTCACCGAAGCAAGGGAGCAAATCCGTTTCCGTGGATCATGCAGAAAAGGTCGACCCTCAATTGCTGAACGGAGGATCCAAATAGGTAGTTGATGTGAGACACAGACTGCCTCTCGCTCACGCGCTTGTTCGTATGCATGATGGACCGCAGCCATCATTCGAGCGACTTGTTCTTTGTAAGGCTCCCCCCACGAAGGTCGCCATGGATTCCATAGATGTCGCCATGCAGATGGCTTCAGAAGCGCACCGGTACTTGCGCCGACTCCGAATTTCTTTCCTTCGAAGACATTGGCAGCTTCAAGTAATCGTGGATCGCTCTGAATCTCTAATTTATGTAGCGCTGCAATTGGTTGCGCCGTCTCTTGTGCTCGCTCAAGCGGTGAGGCGATAACTGCTGCGATATCGCGACCGTGCGTCCACCGTGCAAGGGTGTCTGCCATCTCGCGACCGCGGACTGAGAGATGCCAGTCAGATTGGCGGCCATAGAGAATGCCATCGGGGTTCTCGACCTCGCCATGGCGCATCACATGGACGAGAGTTTTCATGCGATGAGCATAACCTGCGCACCTTCAGGTAGCGTAGGCAGGTTATGTCTGCCGCCCTTCGCCCTGCCCGCTCGTTGGCTGATGAGTTGCGCGCGCGAAGTGATGAAAATCTCCGCGAACTTTTTCTCTTGCGCCCAGATTTACTCTCCCCGCTTCCTACTGACATGAGCGCACTCGCTGCACGTGCAAGCGCCGCTCCCAGCATTGCCCGAGTCCTCGATGGGTTGACCACATGGGAGATTCAAGTCTTAGAGATCATCGCGGTCTTACCTGAGCCAGTGAGTATGGATGCGCTCCTTGCCATTGCAGGCGACAATGCACTTGCGCCAGTCTCGAAATTCCGCGCCCTCGCACTTATATATATGGATGAAGAGCACATTCGGATTCTCAATAGCGTCCGCGACAGCCTTGGCCCAGAACCTGCTGGTCTTGGTCCGGTTGGCTTTGGCGCTAAAGAGCGATGGCTAAAGAAAGTCGATGCGGCTCCTCCCGCCGCAAAAGCGATGCTCGAAAAACTAACGTGGGGTCCACCGCGGGGAACGGTAAGCGATACAAAGAAACCAACCTCCACAATCTCATGGTTGATGGAGAATCAATTATTAGTTCCGATTGATGGCCAGACTGTTGCGCTGCCTCGTGAAGTGGGAATCTACTTGCGTGGAAATAAGGTCCATAAGGAGCGCTTTGATATTCCACCTGATTTTGTTGCTAAAGAATTAACGCAAGGCGATATTGATAGCGCAGCGATTGGCGCTGTCCTTGAAATCGTGCACCATATCGAAGAGCTGCTCCATTTCTGGGCCGGTGAACCTGCAGCCGCGCTGCGCTCTGGCGGTATTGGAGTACGTGAGATCAAGCGAGCAAGTGATGAGCTTAGTCTTGATGAGAAGTATCTGGTTTTTATCGCTGAACTCGCTTTTATCTCAGGTTTTCTTGCGTTGCATAATGATGAAGAGTTTCTGCCAACAACCGCGTTTGATCTATGGCGGAATAAGACGCTAGAGGACCGGTGGGTAGAACTTGCAACAAATTGGTTAGGTACTTCTCGAGTTGCAGGTCTTGTCGGCAAGAGTGAGCGCGGTTACATCGCACCACTTGGTCCAGAGATTGATCGAAGCGCTCTCGCTCATATCAAGCGTGTGACCCTCCAACTCTATGCTGAGATTTCCCCGCACGCAGTTGATGTTGCTGCATTAGCAGAGCGCGTGAAATGGGAGCGACCACGAAGAGCTTTTGGAAATCACCATGATTATGTCCATTGGATCGCTCGAGAGGCGCAATGGCTTGGCTTTTCTGGACGGAATGCGCTTACCTCATTTGGCGAAGCGCTACTTACCGGGAAAGAAACTCTCGGCATGCAGAAATTGCTGCCGAAGGAGATCGATTACATCTTGATTCAAGGGGATAACACTGCAATAGCCCCTGGTCCGCTCCAACTTGAATTAGCCCGTGAAATGTCTCTGATTGCAAATATCGAAAGTAAGGGTGGCGCAACCGTTTATCGCCTGACTGATCATTCGATTCGTCGAGCGCTTGATAATGGACGCAGTAGCGATGACATAAAGAATTTCCTCGCAAAGATTTCTAAAACACCGCTGCCACAACCGCTGGAATACATGATCGCCGATGTAGGCAAACGTTATGGCAAGCTTCGAGTGGGAATTAGCTTTAGCTCGTACATTCGATGTGAGGATGAAACTCTTGTTATGCAAATCCTCGCTGATAAAAAGCTCTCGCACCTTCAATTTCGCCAATTAAGCAAAGGCGTGCTCATGACTGAAGGTGATACGCATGAAGCAATCGACGCTCTTGTCGAAGCTGGATATTTCCCGGCTCTTGAAGATCGAGATGGTGCACTCGTTGCCCGAAAACATGATCGAGCGCGTGCAAAGACTAAGGCTCGACCACCGCGAATTTCAGTTGACTATGCCACACCTTCGGATGATCTGATTGGCGCTGCATTACGCGCACTTCGCGCCGGCGACAAAGCTGCTAGCCATCGCAAAAGCGCTCCCATCACAACCGGAACGCCGAGTGAAACAATGGGAACGTTGACGTTAGCAATCAAATCAAAAGCGACAGTGACTATCGGCTATGCCGATACTGACGGCGGTCTCAGTGAGCGCATCATCGAACCAATTCACCTTCTTGGTGGCGTATTGATGGCCTACGACCATGGCAGCGATGAGGTGCTCCGCTTTGCGGTCAGCCGTATCTCAGGCGTCGCGATAGTGGAATAGGGCAGACTTACACCATGACCTTCACCGGGGCAGACGCCACCAAGTACTTGGCAGATATCGAACGGCTCGTTCGCATTGAGTCGCCTAGTGATGATCGACAGGCACTTGATGCGGTTCTACGCGAAGCCAATCAAATCTGTACCGAGGTACTCGGGAGCGCTGGAGAAATCTCTGACGTTAATGGCGCACCAATTCTATGGTGGGGGCCACAGCACGCGGAGATACTCTTACTTATCCATCTCGACACTGTCTGGCCGAAAGGCTCTTTTCTACCGCTCTGGCAAGTAGATGGAGATCGGATTACTGCCCCAGGTTCTTTCGATATGAAAGCAGGATTCGTGCAGGCGGTATACGCACTTCAGGGAATCTCCGGTTCTGTTGCGATGCTCTGCACCACAGATGAAGAGGTAGGGTCGAAAGCCTCCCGGGCACTCATCGAATCATCAGCTAAGAATGCACGTGCTGTCCTTGTTCTTGAAGCATCAATCAATGGCGCAGTGAAGACAGGACGAAAAGGCACCGCAGACTTTGTGATTGAAGTGCATGGCCGCGCTGCGCATGCAGGACTTGAGCCAGAAAAGGGAATCAACGCGACTACAGAGATTGCACACATCATCGTTCAACTCGAGAAACTCGCAAATCCTCAGTATCAAACTACTGCTGTGCCCACAGTACTTTCCGCCGGAACGACAACGAATACCGTACCTGCGCTAGCGCGACTTGTTGTTGATTGCCGATCTTTTGCGATGAGTGAACTTGAGCGAATTGAAAAAGCATTGCACCAACTAACACCTCAACATCCAGATGCTCGCATTGAAATCTCAGGTGGAATCAACCGACCACCACTACAGCCAGATGCTACAAAATCGCTCTTTGAACGTGCGAAGAGAGTGTATGTGGAGCTTGGCCGTGGTGAATTACTTGGTGTTGCCGTCGGTGGCGCCAGTGATGGGAATTTTGCAGCGGCAACTGGCGTTCCTACTCTTGATGGCTTAGGAGCGATTGGGGGCAATGCACATGCCGAAGGTGAATGGATCAGTGCCAAAGGCGTTGCTTCACAAATCGAGTTCCTCCATGCTCTCATTAAAGATTTAGTGGATAACCCAAATGGCTGACGGTCCATTGATCGTTCAGAGCGATAAGACGCTGCTCCTTGAGATTGATCACGGCGCTGCGGCTGATTGTCGTCGCGCTATTGCTGCCTTTGCTGAATTAGAGCGGTCGCCAGAACATATTCACACCTACCGACTTACCTCCCTTGGGCTTTGGAATGCCAGAGCGGCAGG
>CAZZFG010000055.1:0-6016 GCA_964653345.1 uncultured Bifidobacterium sp.
TCGAAACACCTTCGATGCCTGACACATATGCCTTCTCTGTCACAGTGATGGTGATGAGCTTTAACTCTGGAGAGATGAGCGCAGCGCTTAATTCGGGGTTATCGATATCAAAAACAGAACCATTGAAAATGGAGCCAACAACGCGCGGATCTTGATGTTCACCTTGACGGGCATTGACTGTGTAAAGGAATTGTTGTTTACGCAAGATGTCGGTCACGGTAGCGCTGCGTGGCGAGATTCCGTAGCTACCCCACTCACCTAAGCCATTGCGGAGTGCGTCATCGAAATAGACCGCTTGGTGGCCACGGTGAAACGCGCCCAGGCCAAAATGAATCACACCAACGGCTCTGCCTGAACGTGGATACGCCGCGGCAAGTCCGGTCATAGCGAGAAGAAATCTTTCGACAAGTGGTACGCCACTTGCTCGGCAAGAAGACGTGCATCGCTCTCGGTGATCCGATCTTTGAGTACGAGATCTGCCAGGTAACCTGCATCGAACCTGCGAGCAACATCATGTCGAACCGGTATCGATAAAAAGGCGCGAGTATCATCAATAAAACCGATGGTATTTAAGTAGCCCGCCGTTTCGATCGTCGCATCGCGCCAACGGCGCATCCCATTAAGGCTGTCATGGAACCACCATGGTGGACCAAGTCGAACTGAAGGATAAGCGCCAGCGATAGGGGCAAGCTCACGTGCGTAGGTTGATTCATCCAGTGTGAAAAGTACTAACTTAAAGTTCTCGGAAAACCCAAATTTGTTGAGCAGTGGCTTGAGAGCTTCTGTGAATTCCATTCGAACTGGAATATCAAATCCTCGATCTGGGCCATAATTTTCGAATATCGCTCGAGAGTAATTACGGGACGAGCCAGGATGTAATTGCATTACTAATCCATCTTCAGCAGACATTTGAGCATGCTCCATCAGCATAACTCCTCGGAAAATCTCGGCATCTTTGTCAGAGACCTCACCTGACTTCAACGTGGCAAACAAAGTTTCCTTAGCATTTTCGCTCATCTCGATCGTAAATGCTGAGGGCATCCCATGATCAGTTGCTTTCGCTCCTTGACTTATGAACCTATTTCGCGCCTTCCGAAGCGCGACTCGTAAATCACTAAAAGAGCCAATCGAGACGTTCTCAGATTTTTCAAGGGCGGCAAGTGCGTGCGGCCAATCTGCCCGGCGAGGGTCGCTTACATCATCGGGTCGAAAAGTTGGAATTACTTTTCCTTTTAATGGAGTCGATGCAAGGGATTTATGGTGCTCTAGAGAATCACTCGTGCCATCAGTGGTCGCCAAAGACTCGATACGGAATTTCTGGAAGAGCGCTTGCGGCAAAAAGTCAGCCCGCTCGAGAAGATCTGAGATTCTGCTATATATCTGTGATGCATTTTTTAAAGTAAATGGAATTTCAATCGCAAATATCTCAGCGAGAATCTCTTCGAACCAAATTCGAGAGGGCGTACCTGCGAACGCTATCCAATTCTCCGCAAGAATCTCCCAAATCCGCTCCGGCGCGACAACTTGCTCGGCCACCCCTTGTCGAGTGGGTATGCCTAGTTCTCTATAACCAATTCCTCGACTAGCGAGCATTCTTGTGATGTAGTGATCAGGAGTCACTAACAATGACACTGGATCAACGAAGGAACGATTCTCAGCCAGCAGCGCAGGATTGACGTGGCCATGGGGAGAGAGAATCGGAAATGAAGACATCTGTCCATAAAGTTCGCGCGCCAGAGCGAGCGCATCTTTACTGCATTCAAAAAACCGATCAGCGCGCTGTTCAGACATGCTCTGCTAGCCAATCGAAAGCTTCCTCTTGCATCTCCACTGTGAATGAGTGACGAACCGGATAGAACTTCCCTCGATATCTGTGCGCTCCCCTATCGTGCTTTTCGAGGATGGCGTGTGCATCAGCCATTCCCGCTTTGGTAAATAACTGATCGTCACCACAGAATTGAACGAATAGCGGGGTGTCTGAAATTGTCGCAACGTTGGGCCATTCACATTTATTTCCTAAGTTGAATGGGAAGAACATCCATGAATGTGGTGCGATATGTTCATGCAGCATGGATGAATAAGTCGCCATCGCTCCGGTTGATACCACTGCGCGCAACTCTGGATTGGTCGCGTGGAGTACAAGCGCTCGACAGCCACCACCCGAGAGGCCGATTACTGACATTGGCCCTGAGATTTCAGGTAACGTCTTGGCAACTTCCAAAGCTGCACGATCGTCGAAATTGAGAATCCCTGCCATTGTTGCGCCGTACAGACTTAAGTACTTGTTGAGTGAAAGCGATTCGAACATCACCGAGAGATTTTCGAATTCATCTTTCCCTGCTGAGCCATGTATCTCTTTGATTCGAGGTGGAATTTCATCCATTGTGAATCCGCGCGAGCCCCACGGAAAACAATCGTGCACCAATACAGCAAAACCTCGTTTTGCTAACTCATTTGCAGGCGCGCGATCGCCATAGTGTTCGCGGCGTACCCACAGAGCGCTCTCAGGCAATTGCACGCTTTCGCGCTGGGCCACCTTCTCTTTGCCGAACTCTTTGAGATCGTCATGGCTGTGCAAATAAAGCACTCCTGGTAAAGGCTTAGTTGCGCCAACCGGTGTGAGCAGGAAAGCCTTCGTCCGCTTTCCCCAGCCTACGTTCCAGGAGAGAGTAGTGATGCGCACTCCGTCGTATTCAACAGCCTCATCGCGTGTAAGTTGGAAATCTGACGGCATGCTTGGCAACTTTCCTAACGACTCCACAAATGTCTCTCGGGTAATTAACGTGCCACCAGAAACTCCGAAAGTAAGCGCCTTACCCAACTCCTCAAGATGATTAGTTGCCTTCGCCATAGACACAGCCTAACGCGCAAACCATGGCAATTTCGAGAGGGCAAAATTAATGACAATGCCGATCACTACTGCCCGAACCAGATCCAATGCAACTGTGCTGATTGCAGTAATAATCATTGTGATGGCATTGATTTTTGTTGTTACTAGCGCTTCTAAGACAACCTTTGGCTGCACCATCCGAAGTGCAGTTACTATCAAAACTCCAGCTAGCGCGCTGATCGGAATACGACTAACTAGTGGAGCAAAAACCACAATGCACGATAATAAGAAAAGCGCATGAATCATTGATGCCACTCGACTTCGCGCACCAGAGCGCACGTTAACTGCAGTCCTCGCAATTGCTCCCGTTGCCGGAATGCCACCCATCGTTGCAGAGGCCATCGTCGCTAACCCTTGACCAAAAAGTTCCCGGTTGCTATCAAAAGCCAGAGGTTGGTCGCTTGCTTGGACGCGCGTATCGGTATCACTTTGGCGGGCATGCGCAAGACCTTCGGCAACCTTTCCAGATAAGACCGATTCAATCGCACCTAATGCAAACACTGCCAATGAGCTGGAGATGATTACCCCCCAACCCTCGCTCGGAAAGTGTGGCAGTGAGGGCATCGGTAATGAGCGCGGTAATGCGCCGATTTCCAGTACCGAAAGTTGGAATGCCGCTGCGATGAATGTGCAAAAAACGACAGTGACAATACTTGCTGGAGTGCGTGGGAAAATTCGGGGTGCCAATACCATCGACGTGATGGCGAGGAAAGTAATTAAAAGCGCATGCGTATGCACACCCGTTGTTGAAACTTCCCTAAAGCTCTTCCACCCAACCATCAGCGCGTTACTCCCGGCCGGTTTTTCGATATCTAGCGCAAGGGGTATCTGTTGCAACGCAATCACTACTCCAATTCCAGCGGTGAATCCTTCAAGAACTGACCACGGAATGCGCGCAAATATCTTCCCTAATTTAAATACTCCTGCCATTACCGAAAGCGCGCCAGCAATCAGACCAACAATCGCGATGATCGAGACGCCATGGCGCTCAACTATCGGAACCAAGACCACAGTCATTGCACCGGTTGGACCGCTCACTTGAAATCGTGAGCCACCAAAGAGCGCTGCGAGGAACCCGGCAACAATCGCCGTGATGACACCTGAAGTGGCCCCCGTTCCAGTTGCGATACCAAATCCCAAAGCTAACGGAAGAGCCACTATTCCCACGGCAATCCCGGCTAAGAGATCGCGTTGCCAATGCTCGCGAACTCCGAGGTAATCGCTACGCGATGGCAGCAGATTGGGCATTTCGCCACGGTACCTGAGGCGCACCCGCGATTTGAAGTTGTAGTTGCAAATCATTTGCAATAACATCTACGAGTGAGTAAAGACGCCACTTCCCGCTCCCTCCGCCACCACCTGAAATTCGAGCGTTCTGAACTTCCCGCTCTCTTTGGGGTCCTGGGGACAGTGGTCGCCCTCCATGTAATTGGCTGGGGGCTGTTTATCTACTACAACTCCAATCCCGCCTATCACGACTTGGTCAATGGGCAAGGGGCGTTGATTTATGCGGGAGCCGGAGCGCTGGCGTATTCATTCGGCCTACGTCACGCATTCGATGCAGATCACATTTCCGCCATTGATGACACCACGCGTTTGATGTTGGCTAAAGGAAAGAAGCCGCTCGGTGTTGGACTTTTCTTCTCGCTTGGTCACTCCACGATTGTTTTAGCACTTTCGATAGGCGTCGCCGTTGCTGCAAAACAAGCAATTAAATTCCAAAAGGATTTCGCTGAAACCGGCGGAATCATCGGGGCATCAGTCTCCGGATTCTTTCTTTATCTCGTTGGAATTTTAAACCTTGTCATTTTGGTAGGCATAGTTAAAGTCTGGCGAGCTGCCAAAACAGGAAAGTTCTCCCACGAGCACCTTGAAGAACTTCTCAACGAACGCGGTCTCATGCGGAGAATTTTTAGAGGTCGATTTAAAAAAGGTTTTGATAAATCGTGGCAGCTCTACCCAGTTGGCGTCCTCTTTGGGCTGGGTTTTGATACTGCGACCGAAGTAGCACTCCTTGCGCTCTCTGCTACAGCTGCAGTGGGCGTCGTTGGTGGCTCGCTGCCTCCACTAGCAATCATTGCGTTACCGATTATTTTCGCTGCAGGCATGTCGTTGATGGATTCCCTTGATGGAATATTTATGACAAAGGCCTACTCCTGGGCATTCACCTCGCCACTGCGGAAGATTTACTACAACCTCACCACAACCGGAATCTCAATTTTCGTAGCGCTAGTGATCGGTACAATCCAAATTATCCACGTCGCTGCTTCACTCACCGACTTAGCTAAGTATCAACCTTTTGCGTATATCAATGAACTTGACCTGGGCAATCTTGGGTACTTCATTGTGGTCAGCTTTGTCGTTGCCTGGTTGGCCAGCGTTCTTATTTGGCGCTGGGGTAAGTACGAAGTTCGATACTCATCTGGAATTAAAGAGATTGAACACGACCATACCGACTTGCACTTAAAGGATTAAATCCTTCACGTCAATTAATCTAGGAAGAAATCGAGCAAGAAATCCGTTGTGCCAGGCACGACCGCATATTTATCCAAATCTGTGATTCCGACGCTAGCGAGCACTTCATCATCAACAAGGAACTCCCCTGTTTGCCCCGTCCCCGTGAGAATGACATGGGCTGCATCCGCAAGGATCTCTGGAGTTCTGCACGCTGCGGTATCAATCCCAGGAATCATCTGCAGGGCCGCTGTGTCGATTGCGGTTCTCGGCCAGAGCGCATTTACATTGATGCCGTCACGCTTTAGTTCATCGGCTAATCCAAGCACACACATACTCATTCCATATTTAGCCATTGTGTAGGCAAGGTGATTCTTGAACCATTTGGATTTCATCGATAGCGGTGGTGACATCATCAAGATATGCGGATTACGACCAGCTTTTGCTGATTCCTTGAGAGCAGGTATCGCTGCTTGGGAGGTGAGGAAAGTCGCGCGCACATTAACTGAGAACATCAGGTCGAATCGTTTTGCTGGCGTTTGCAGCGTTGGAGTCAGATTGATGGCCGAAGCGTTGTTAATCAAGATATCTAGACCGCCAAATTCAGCAACCGCTTTCGAAACTGCTGCCTCAATTTGAACCTCATCTCGCAGGTCGCATTGAATGGGTAGC
>CAZZFG010000056.1:0-5958 GCA_964653345.1 uncultured Bifidobacterium sp.
TCTTCCTCGCCTCACAAGCATCAAGTTATGTCACCGGGACAGTTGCAAATGTCTCCGGCGGGCAATTGATGTACTAAATGATGTACTAAACCGTAAGGCTGAGCGCCGCAATCCCAAGCGCCGTACAAATTGCGCTAACAATCACTACGCGCTCTGGCTTTCTCCGGTATGCAACAGTCTCAATCAAGATCACAGTAATGGGAATAGTGGCAAGGAAAGTTTGCACCACTAAAGGACTGCCAATTTGAATAGCAGTAATCGATGTCATCCATCCGATAGCCATAAAGAACGAACGGCGCACCAACTCAAAGAAGTCTCGGAATTTCAAACCAATTGGTGGAAAGAGCACAATAAATGCAAGGCCAGCGATGACTTGTCGGGCAACAAATGTCTCTGGCATTCCCACCTCCTCAGCCGCCAGTAACTTCGCGATGATGGTGACGGAACCATTTCCTAACGCTGCTATGAGCATGAAGGCGATTGTCTTGGCGGAATTCAAACCTGAGATCGAATTGCGGAGCGGGAAGAGCGTTATTGCCATTAATAATGTAACAAGCAGAATCTGGATCAAAGTAATGGAAGAGTTCAAGAAAATAGGAGAGAACAAAAGGACAACTGCTGGCGCCATTGCTGGCGCAACCGAACTCACGGATGCAGTGCTTTTCGCAACCATGGAAAAAAGGATGTAAGCGACGAGTCCGCTCGAGAGGGCGGCGATGATATGCAGGTAGGGGACGGGGCCAGTAATGAGTTTCCACGAAGGTCCAGTTCCGATGAACGGTAGTGCGAACACAGCGTTGAGAAGGAACAGCGGTCCAATTGCTTTGAAAATTGAGATGCGCAGCGTTACACCTTTGGTGAAAAAAGTTCCGAAGGCAAAGGCAAGTGCAGCCGCACTGGCAAAGATGTAGAACACTTCTACATTCACCTCAATTCAATTCCAGAAGCTTGCCGGAAAAGAGCCAGGAAATTTCCAGAACGAGCGCGAGGCTACAAATAAATGGAGTTTCCAGTTATCCTGACTGTACACCTCAGGGAAGTACGGACCACAGAAGGCAAGGGGCACAAATGAGCGTGCAAGAGAGTGGAGCGGCCAAGTTCCTTGTTGGGGATTACTTCAAGAATCCATATCCGGTTTACCGACAACTTCTGCAGGAGTCGCCAATCTTCTGGAGCGATATCGCAAGAGCGTGGATTGTTACTCCATTTGATGAGGTGGAGAATGGCCTCAATAGCGATGATGTGTTCAATCAAAGCGAGCGGATGACGAAAGCGTCATCCCACCTTACGCAAGAGCAGTTATCAACGCTCCCGCACATTCTCACCAACTTGAGCAATTGGATTGTGTTCAAAGACCCACCGGCACATACACGTCTTCGAAGATTAATCAGCAAGTCCTTCACTCCACGGAGCATCGCCGCGTTTGAACCAAAGATCGAGCAGATTGTCAGCGATTTATTGGATGCGGCTATGTCAAAGGATGTTTTCAATTTGGTTGATGATTTCTCTTTCCAGCTGCCGGCAATCGTGATCTGTGAGTTGCTAGGAATTCCACTTGAGAAGCAGTGGGACCTCAAGCGCTGGTCAGACGGGGTCGCTGGATTTACGGCGTCGGCGCGAATCACTACAGAGCAAGCTCAACATGCCGAAGAGGTCGCCCGCGAGGCCGAGGAATATCTCATGGATCTCTTCACTGAGCTCCGCGCCAATCCGAATGATGGTCTTTTAAGCAAGATTCTCAATGCGCCAAAAGATGAGAGTGGTGATGGTTTAACTGATAAAGAAATCGTGGGTTTGACGATTCAATTGTTCTTCGCAGGATTCGAAACTACCGAGGGACTCATCGGAAACATGGTCTTGGCGATGATTGAAAATCCCGAGCAGCAAGAGCTCTTGCGTTCGAACTTCGAATTGATTCCTGCTGCAGTTGAAGAGACATTGAGATTCGATTCATCGATTCAAAAACAGAGCCGGGTGGCATCTGTTGACCTTGAAATTCTCGGACAAACCGTCAAAAAAGGCGATTACGTTCATTTCATGATTGGTGCGGCCAATCGTGACCCTCGGAAATTCACCAACCCCGATACATTTGATATCGCCCGGAGCGATGCCGCAAATGTGAGTTTTGGCCACGGGATCCATTTTTGTATTGGTGCGCCCTTAGCTCGACTAGAGGCAAAGATTGCGCTCCGGCAATTGATGGAACGGCTGCCCACATTTGTTCTTCACGAACCTAAGCCGACATTTCCGGAATTGCTAGCCGTTCGGAAACCACTTCATCTATGGTTATCTAGTAGTAAGAGTTAAGGCACACCGGAAAACCAAAAAATCAGCAATTAAGTAATGGATTAATAGATGAGGTGAATTCGCCCGTATGGAACAGAAGGCGCCAACGCTCAGCGTTGATCCCTTCGAAGGGCGAGCCCAGATTGGTTTCTCTCGTCGTGAAATCACTCCACCATTTGGGATTTATGGTCGGATGTGGGGCGCCTCTTCTCACGATAAATCAGAAGGTTCCCATAAAGCCCTCTATGTGACGGCTATGGCATTCGCAAGCAGTCTGCATGAAAAGCCAGCGCTACTCGTTGGCGTCGATGCAGCCTCACTTGGAGATTTAGCAGGGCGCGAGGGTTTAGAGATTCGTAATGCGACGCTCGCTGCACTTGACATTCCGCCATCGCATTTGATGCTCGCTTGCTCACATACGCACGCATCCCCGTGGGCTGCACGAAGCAGATCGCATATGCCTGGTGGTGAACTAATCGAGCCATATCTCGCATTGGTTACATCAGCAATTATTGATGCTTGCCAAGAGGCAGTACATCGAATGGAAGAATCAATCATCACGTTTGCTAAAGGATCATGCTCCTTAGCAAGCAATCGAGATATGGTTGATCCGCATAATCCTTCGAGATACTTGACCGGCTTCAATCCTCAAATTACTGCAGATGACACTGTCATGGTTGGACGTGTTGTGCGGAGTTCCGATCGGAAAATTATCGGCACCATTGTGAATTACGCCTGCCACCCAACAACTTTAGGGTGGGACAACAAACTTATCTCTCCTGATTACGTTGGCTCGATGCGCGAGACCGTTGAAAGCGCGACAGGCGGTGCTCCTACGCTGTTCTTGCAAGGGGCTTCAGGTGAACTTGGCCCTGCCCATCAATATGTTGGCGAAAGTGGCGTTGCCGACCATCATGGAAAGCAATTGGGCTACGCCGCGCTCGCCGCACTTGCAGGAATGAATGATCCTGGAAAGCGAATGGAATTTATTCGAGCCGTCGAATCAGGAGCTCCACTTGGATTCTGGGAACCAGTGTCATATCCGGTATCCACAGAAGTGGCGATCGCAGCCGAAGAGACATCGCTTCCAACAAAACCATGGCCAACAAGTGACGAACTTGATATCGCAATAGCCCAAGAATCAGATTCCTTCGCAAGGGAGCGATTGTTCCGTAAGAAAACCATTGCGGCACTCATGAGTGCCGGATCTGGAATCTCACTTACCTCATTTGGCTGGCGAATCGGAAATGTGCTTTTCGTTGGTGCGCAATGTGAGGTTTACTCCTATTGGCAGCGGGCTTTGCGTGAGAAGTATCCAGAGCATGGCGTCGTTGCAATTACCTGCGTTGATTACGAAGCGATTGGATACGTCGTACCCGATGAACTCCATGATTTAAACCTCTACCAGGCATGGCAACCACCATTTGGGAAAGGGGTCATGCAAGCGCTGCTAGCCGGATCAGAGCGAGTGCTCAACCGAGTCCTAGGGCGAGGTTGATTGGTGTTCTCTTCCCTCAGTTACAGCAACTATCGGCGCATATTTCTTTATAGTTGCCTCAATTCAGGAGCAGGATGGGCTAGCACCCTAGCCATTGAATGGTTAGTTCTTGACCTAACAGGTAGCGCAGCAGCACTAGGCGCGATGGTAGGAATTCAAATTGCTCCTGTGATTTTCCTTTCGCTCATAGGCGGAAGTTTTGCTGACAAATTTAGTGAGAAAAGAGTTTTACTTGCTACATCAACTCTTTTGATATTCATCAACATTGCCATGTTTCTCTCCTACAAGAATGGAATTCTGAACTTTGGCTTGCTCGGCGTCCTAGCATTTACGCTCACAACCGTATGGGCGGTACAGGGACCAGTTTTTACTGCGTTATCGATAAAAGTTGTGCCTGAAGAACGAGTTGCAAATGCAATCAGCTTGAATTCGGTGACCTTCAATATCGGACGATTGTATGGCCCAATCGCAGCCGGCTTTCTCATTGCGATATTTGATACCGGAACACCATTTATTTACTTAGCCGCTCTTTATCTACTGATTATCTTGGTCTTGTCTCAAATAAAAATGGAAGATCTTCATCAAAAAAGTAGCGCTGCAGCTTCGGGTAACCTCAAAGAGGCATTTGCCTTTTTGAAGCAGAAGAAAAATCTGTATCTGCCAATGGTTTTGACGGGAACCTTTATTGGACTCGGAATGAATTTCTCGTTTATCTCGTCGCTGATGGTGCGAAAGGTTTTTGAAGAGGATTCACGGCATCTAGGTTTTGTTGGCGTCTTGCTGGCAATAGGAGGAGTGATTGGGGCGGGTTATGCAGCTCGACTCTCAGTCTCTGGTCATCGACCCAGCTTTGCCACGTTGACGCGTAGTGGAATCGCCCTCGGGTGCTTTTGGTTAGCCACCGCTTTCGCACCGAATTTTTGGGCGTTTGCAGCCCTGGCGTTATTAGTGAATTTGTTTCATTTAATGGTGATGGCCACGGCCAATGGGATTATCGCTGCCTACTCGCCTGTAGATCTTCAAGGGCGAGTCTATGGAATTTATCTCTTTATCTTCCACATTGGATTTGGAATTGGCGGTCCATTAATAGGACTACTAGCGCAAGCTACTTCAATCCGTTTTATGGTGGGTCTAGGAGGAGCGGTAGTGCTCCTCCTATCCCTGATATTCGTCACCCTCTCAAAGAAATTTTCATTCTCAATCGAAGATTAGAACTTATATAACTTTGCGGCGTTCTTGTTGAGAATCTTCTTTTGCTCTGATGTTGAAAGCTTTTCGATGTACTCACGATAAAGATTCATAATCACATCGTATGAACTAAAAAGACGATCCACTGGCCAGTTTGATCCAATTACACAGCGGTCTGGACCGAATGCCTTCAGGCACGTTTCTACCCATGGCTTCAGAGATTTCTTGGTGAAGTTCGGATCAGTCATCGCGACACCTGAGATTTTCATAGTCACGTTCTCTGCCTTTGCAAGATTCTTAACCGCTTGCTTCCAATTCTCGAAGTAGGCATCGGTTCGCTTTCGTGGGAAACCAATGTGCTCAAGCACTATTGGTAGATCAGGATGGCGTTCGGCAAGTTTGCGCGCCTCGCCCATGTTCTGCCACTCGCAATCTAAGTCAAAGACGATCTTCTTCTTAGCCATCCATTTGAGCGATGCTTCGTACGCCGGATTAATCTCTTTAGCAGCCAACATCGGCTCTGCTTTGAAATCACGGATTCCGACGAAGAGCTTCGACTTAGCATGTTCTTCAAGTTGGGAAATCGCGTTTGTAGCTCCGAGATCGCAATCAGCCACAATTCGAATTGGAATAGGAGACTTCTTATTCATCTCAGTGAGCCAAACGGTTTCAGTTACTGGATTTGGTGAACCAATCGCTGCTTGTACGTGGACGACGCCTTCAACGCCAGCAAATCGCGATTCAGCGTGGAAATTCTCAACGACATACTGTGGAGCCTTGATTGGGTTGATGTTTCCGAGGATTGGGTGGATGAAATCGCGATCTAGCCAGACCCACTTAAGTTCGGGATGGCTGAAATCATAGAAGTGAGCATGTGTATCAATAATTGGTATTTGCTTAGCCATGGTCTAGCGCCTTTCTTTTCTGGTGTTAGTTCTGGAAATCCAGTACTTGCTCGACTGCGGATTCGCCCCTAAGTTACTGCC
>CAZZFG010000057.1:0-5953 GCA_964653345.1 uncultured Bifidobacterium sp.
GCTCTCCTGATTGAGGCCAAGCTGCACGCGTGCTTCACGTCGGCCGCCACCTGGAGAGAAGTGAACTAAATCCACTCCCGGTGCAACAACGTGAACTCGATCTGGACAAGCATCGTAAAGACTTACCAGATTCGCAGCCTCTGCATCGGTGTTGGCAATCAGCGCCTGCGCGCCCGCGACAATCTGTTCCTCACCAATCGCGCGCGCGACTGGCTCTGGCTTATCGTGATCTGCAAGCGAGCGGTTCTTCACCTTTGCCATCGTGTGCATCGTATGCACCAAAGGAACGTTCCAACGTTGCGCAGCAAGGAGCCCTACCTGACCTGAAATCCAATAGTGCGAGTGAATCAAGTCGTAGTATCCACGAGGATGGTTGGCCTCGACTCGTAATAGTTCAGACGCCATCGTGCACATCTGCGATGGTAAATCCTCTTTAGTCAATCCCTCATAAGGACCTGCAGTGATGTGATGTACTTCAACTCCTGGAGCAAGTTCTACCACTGGAGGTAGTGCAGCTGATGTTGCTCGAGTAAAAATATCAACTGCTATTCCAGACTTTGCGATTCGCTTAGCACTCTCTACCACGTAGATATTCATGCCACCTGCATCACGTACTCCCGCTTGATCAAGTGGAGAGGTATGCATCATCAATGTGGCGATGCGTCCGCTAGGTTTCATATCTCTTACCTACCAGCGTGGTCCGCGTAGGACATCATTGATTGATGGGCGCACATCGACTATGTACACGATTGCCGCAATCGAAGCAATGACGCCAAAGAGATCTAATGGACTAGAGATAGTAAGTCGTAGCACTAGCGATACCGCAAGCAAGGAAGCCCAAAAAACTTTGCTTTGCTTTCCAGCCGCAGCAAATGCATCGCCACGGACCCGAACCGCATGAACGAGCGCAAAAAGTAAGCCCGCCAATTGTGCAAGCCCAATGACTAACAAAACTAAATCTGAAAGCGAGCCTAATGGGTTGGTCAACGACACGTTCGACATGCGCCAAGTCTACTGAACCTAAAAAGATGCGCGAATTTCGACCTTTGGGAGGGGCCCGCCGAAGACGGTGGCTGCTGGGACCGGAGCTGTTATCCCGATTCGAGCGAGCGCAGAGCGCGCGATCACTTCATGAGCACGCATCGATCCATCTACCACTTTGAAAGCGATGACACCTTTCCCGCGTTGCCCTGCGATATGAACTCCCTCTGCTCCCTCTTTCATAATCAATCCTGGTACTGCGCGCATCCACTGCGTGGATAGCCGTCCGTTACCAGCGACCATCTCGGGATGTGTCGACATCGCATCCACAATCGCGCGCGATGCATCATCATCACTTTCAACGATACTTCTAATTGCATTAGCTAAAGCTTGTAGTGGTACCGCAAAGAGCGGCGCACCACATCCATCAAATGTATCGTTCACACTCTTACTGTTAGATGATTCTTCAATCTCTCGTTTGATTGCAATTTGTAACGGATGGTTCATCTCTAAATAATTTGAGGTATCCCAACCGTTGATAACACAAGTAGCTAGCATGCCGACATGTTTACCGCTGCAATTCATGGCGATACGCTCGGGTGGATTTTCGCCCCATAGTTTTCGCTCAACCTCACCAAGCGGTAAATCAAGAGCGCATTGCAAATGACTTTCATCAAGTGAGAATTTCGCTAATAGCTCTCGGACACCTGAAATGTGAGCAACAGATCCAGAATGGCTCGCAATAATTAACGCAAGAAGTCTTGGCTCTATATTCAAACCAAGTTTTACCATCGCACGAGCTTGAATCGGTTTGATTGAGGAGCGCGGAAAAATTGGCGCTGCGGGGTCACCTAGAGAGAAGACTTCATTGTGCAAAGCGTCAAGAATAACTAAGTGGCCATAATGCGCAGACTCGACCATCCCATTACGGAGAATTTCAGCAAGAGGTTGTTGCGCGTTCACACCACTACGCGTTCCATTGTTGACCAAATGTGCGCTTGCAACTTATGGCCTTGAGCCTCCATGTCGTACGCATAGAAAAGTTCGCCTTCAACTAGTCCGTAGAGCCGAGTGCCGCCCGTGACGACTTTTGCCGAAGGTGCGCTATATCCCTGATCCATCACGAGTTGAATTTTCGCAACATCAAAGCGGCCAACCCAACCCTCTGCGATTCCAGTGTTGTGCGAGAGAATCACCTCAAGGACATTATTTGGTTTCACTCGCCAGAAACCTGTCTCTTGTGCAGCGGGAGTTAACTCCTCTTTGCCATCTTCAACTAGCCAAGAACGCGAGAAATAAGTGAGGAATGGGCGCCCATCATGATTGAACGTGACTTCTTGTTCGAAGGTAAATGGTGCAGTGCTGGGATATTCGCCTTGCCCCTTACCGCGCCAAGTTCCGACCAACCACGCAAGTGGATATAGATCTTGATGTAACCCTTCAGGGATTGTGAATGCCATCGCTACTCGCCTAACTTTCGTACTTGGTTCCGAGAGAGGAGTTTCCTACGCATAGTATCTCCCGATTTTTCGCGCTGAAACTTCCGAAGCGCTCGACCAGAGCGACCAATCAAGAATAAAGAGATCAGGAATGCAAAGAGCACCAGCACTCCAGCGAAAATCAGGTCGAGAATCATCGGGAAATCACAAGGAAAAGGGTACGGGCAAACTCTGTTTTTCCGTGTAGATTCCGGATATGGCCGGAAATGAGCTCGTAATCAAAGTGACGGTTGGTCAAGAATCTGCCGAGCGCTGCTCGCAGGGATTCACCGTTGCTGCAACCGCGCTGGCAAGCGGTGTAGATGTGATTCTGTGGCTTACCGGAGATGCCACCTGGTTTGGTGTGCCGGGTAAGGCAGAGGAATTTATCCTTGAGCACGCCGCACCTCTGGCGCAATTGCGAGATCAGATACTTGAATTAGGAAAGATCAAAGTCTGCACGCAATGTGCCAAGCGACGTGGCATTACAGAAGATTTACTCTTGCCAGGAATTGAAATCTCGGGAGCAAGCACTTTTGTGGCCGATATTATCGGGCCAGACGTGAAGGCGTTGGTTTACTAACAATTCACAATCTGCTCATCGTAATAATTATGACGATTGCGGCAACGATGACCAGGATTAAGTTACTTGCGGATCCCACCGATTATCCGATCCATTAGTTCACGTATCACGAACTCCGCCTCGTGTTTGGCCTTAAGACCATTTGACTCGAACTCTCTCAAGATTTGCTCTGCAGAATTTTCAGCCACTGAACCAACAAGCGGTCCGTATCTCTCTGCGAAGTTCTGATTAGCAAAATCTCCAATCGCTCTAGCAAGGTCGCTCCGTAATTCATCTAAGGTTGGTTCGGCAGCAGGGTGTGCGAACTCTCGATTTGCTCGTTCAAATGCCTGACGACTTCGCTCCATCTGCCACCCCCTAATTTCCACTCTGATTCCAGAGTCAAAGACTCCCTGCTAACGTCATCCTGTGAGGTTAAAAAGCCTAGGCGCTACGCTCCTTTTAGTCATATCGAGTTGGCTGGCACCAGGGTCGATCACTGCTCCAGCGCATGGCCTCTCTGTACTTTCAATCCCTGGAAATTGGGATGTTACTTACGCTGCAACGAACCCGAACCAGGGCGCGTCCACATTCACCTTTGATGACACAGGTCGCGATGTGCTCTCTACCTTCAATGTCTCATTTATCTCCGAATCTCGACAGCAGTGGCCGGAAGAGGCGAAGCGAGCATTCTTGCGCGCGACAAAAATTTGGTCCTATCTCTTCCCATCACCAGTGCCGATTGATGTCGAGGCATATTGGTCGCCGCTTGAACCAGGAATCCTTGGCAGTGCGCGCCCGGGTGGCGCACGCGGTGGCGGTTATTTCCAAGATTTTCCTGGCGCTCCTGAGAAGAAGCTCTGGTACCCCGCCGCACTAGCAAATTCGATCAATCGCGATAAGAAAGATTTAGATGATCTCAATCCTGAGATAACTGCGCGCTTTAACTCTAATTCCCTGTACGTCAGTTGGTACTTCGGCCAAGATGCCAAGCCCGGAGTTAGGCAATACGACTTTGTTACTGCTGTGCTGCATGAGCTTGGTCATGGCCTGGGATTCATCTCACAAGAAACTTACAACGAGCGATTAAAGACTTTTAGCAATAACAATCCCACCATTTTCTCAGGGTTTGTCACAAATAGTTCGGACCGCCGCCTATCAGATATACCAAGCACAGATACAAGCTTTGCGACATACGTTACGAGCGATCTCTTCTGGATTGGCGAGAATGGAAAAGCTGCGAATCAAAATTCAAAGATAAAATTATTCACACCAAGTGAGTACAAATCAGGATCTTCTGTTAGCCATATAGATGATGGCCTTTATCCGAAGACATCAGTCAACGGATTAATGAGCTCCTCAATCGGAATCCAGCAGGCTATTCACGATCCAGGACCAATCGCATTAGCAATGCTCGAAGATATGCGCGGCAAAACACCGGAGTCACCGTTGGCGGGGGTACAGAATCTCCGAGGAATAGCAGGTAATAAATCAGTCACGCTCTTCTTTGATGCTCCTGAGCAATCTGTTCGCCAGGAAATTACCAACTACACGGTGAAAATTTATCCCAGCAATAAAGTAGTCACGGCAACTAAGTCACCATTCACAATCGATAAATTGGATGCCGGGCTCCCCTACTACTTTGGCGTCTTACCTAATAGCGCTTCTAGCAAAGGTCCGGAGATAAAAACCTCGATTATTGTGCCGGAAAGCGTGTGGGCTACGAGTGTGTTAGATAAAAACGTGGATGGTCAGCATTTAGCGCAAGGGCAGTTTCGAGGTAATCCTGCCATCATTTACTCAAGTAGTACGTCCGGAGATGTATATCTCTCACTTTTTGATGGGAAGAAGTGGAATAAGACGACTGTAGATGGCGATTCTGTCAAGAACGGTCGCCGGACAAATAATCTCAATGGCGCAATGTCGCTCTGTACTACTGGCAAGGGAAAGAGCGAGCGGCTGCAAATCTTCTATACCGATACAGTAGACAAGGATCTGCTTAGAGCAGAGTATGACGGAAAGAAATTTACCTACCAGACAGTCGATGGCGATGGCCAATACATTCAAGACTATCGCGAATCCTTGCGCGTTCGTACCGCAAGCAATGTTGGGGTAACAAATGCTTGTGCTGCTACTCCGCTAGGTTTGCAAGTTTTTTATCGTGATGAGAGCCAGGGAATTCTGCTTGGCGCGACGCTTTCAAATAAGAAATGGCAATATGAAATTGTCGATGGTGACTCTCTTTTGGGCGGGCGAACAGAGGGCGATGTCGGATTCCATCTTGTAGCTGTAGCAGTGGGTAAAAAGGTACATCTGCTTTATGACTCTGTCATTGCTGCACCAAATAAGATAGTCGCCCAAGGAGATGTTCGCTACGCAATGAGGAGTTCAGCTTCTCCCGAAGATTGGCAGTACAGCACAGTTGATCTTGGGCGACGTGAATCACCAATTGCGGGTTTTGATGTTGCGATGAGTGTCAGCGGTGAGAAGTTAATGGCTGCATGGCTTGGAACCTCTACTGCATCTCCAGCACAAGCCGATCGAATCAGGTGGATGGATCTCAACGACCCAACCTCTCTTGTTGAAGAGAAATTAAACGTCGCACCGAAATCTCCGATAGCGATCTCTGAAAAATCTGTTATCTATGGATGTGAAGATCGCTTATGCAACTTTGACTTAGCAACGAGAAAGAGCAAATTAGCTAGCGAGCAATCAACTGCGAAGACATCAAAACTCGCTTGGATTACTCTAAAACAGGAGGTTTACGCATTAGCTAACACCGCTGGAAAACTTTCACTTCTGAAACGGCCAGAGTTTTAAGAGCTTGGCCTCCGCTAAATTTACTTAGCGTTACGACGTTGAATTCTAGTTTTCTTTAGAAGTTTCTTATGCTTCTTCTTCGCCATACGCTTGCGGCGCTTTTTTACTACTG
>CAZZFG010000058.1:0-5858 GCA_964653345.1 uncultured Bifidobacterium sp.
GCTGGGGGAGACCCCAATTGGACACGCTCCCTTTCTTCGCCGTAAAATCCCAGTAATCCCAAACTTTGAGGTCTTCGCATATAGCGGTGGCGACCTTCTATTTTCGCTGGATTTTGTAACAGAACTCTATTGCGAGTACGGAAGGACCGTCGTTGAAAAACAAATCCCAATCCCCGCATGCGCCGCATCGCCTCTCATTTGCCAAGATTCGTGAGCCGCTTGAGGTTCCCAATCTCCTAGCGCTCCAAGTGGAGAGCATGGACTGGCTACTTGGTAACGAGGCATGGCGAGCACGTATCTCCAACAGCGCCACAACCAACACCACTCGTGGCGAACTTCCCAATCAATCGGGGCTAGAAGAGATCTTCGAGGAAATTTCACCAATCGAAGATTTCCAAGGATCGATGAGTCTCTCCTTCCGCGACCATCGCTTCGAGCCACCCAAGTATTCAATTGAAGAGTGCAAAGAGCGCGACATCACATATAGCGCGCCGCTCTTCGTAACTGCAGAGTTCATGAACAACGTAACTGGCGAAATCAAGAGCCAGACAGTATTTATGGGTGAGTTCCCACTGATGACCTCACGTGGAACATTCATCATTAACGGAACTGAGCGTGTTGTCGTATCTCAGATCGTTCGTTCGCCTGGCGTCTATTTCGAGAAAGCTGATCCAGACAAGAATGCAGATAAAGATACGCTTGTCGGAAAGATCATCCCAAGTCGCGGCGCTTGGTTGGAATTCGAAATCGACAAAAAAGATATGGTCGGTGTTCGTATCGATCGAAAGCGAAAGATTCCTGTAACCGTTTTCCTTAAAGCTCTTGGTTGGGATGAAGCGCAAATCCGTGAGCACTTCGGTGAGTACGAGTCCATGGTTACGACCTTGGAGAAAGATCACACCGTCACACAGGATGATGCGTTGCTCGATATCTACCGAAAGCTTCGTCCTGGCGAGCCACCTACCCGGGAAGCGGCACAGACTCTCATTGAGAATCTCTACTTCAATGCAAAGCGATACGACCTTGCAAAGGTTGGACGTTTCAAGATCAACAAGAAACTTGGCACAGATCTCGATCTTCGTAAGGGCTTATTAACCATCGAAGACATTGTCTGGGCAATCAAGTACTTGGTAAAGATGCACGCAGGCGAGACCGTCATGGATTCCGTTCGCGGCCAAGTTCGTATCGAGACTGACGATATTGATCACTTCGGTAATCGTCGCCTCCGTACCGTTGGCGAATTAATCCAAAACCAGGTTCGTACCGGACTCTCACGTATGGAGCGCGTCGTACGCGAACGTATGACCACTCAAGATGTCGAGGCGATTACGCCACAGACTCTTATTAATATCCGTCCAATCACTGCGAGTATCAAGGAGTTCTTCGGAACTTCGCAACTCTCACAGTTCATGGATCAAACCAACCCACTCTCGGGACTCACGCACAAGCGTCGTCTCTCTGCGCTAGGGCCTGGCGGTCTTTCACGTGAGCGCGCAGGATTCGAAGTTCGCGATGTGCACCCTTCGCACTACGGACGTATGTGTCCAATCGAAACTCCTGAAGGTCCAAACATCGGCCTTATTGGTTCGCTCGCAACATTTGGTCGAATCACACCGTTTGGTTTTATCGAGACTCCTTATCGCAAGGTCGTTAAGGGCAAAGTCACCGATCACATCGACTATCTCACCGCTGATGAAGAGGATGAGCACATCATCGCGCAGGCAAATGCGCCGTTGACTGATTCCAACCACTTCGCAGAGCCACGTGTACTCGTTCGTCGTAAGGGTGGCGAAGTCGAATACATCCCGGCGGAAGAGGTCGACTACATGGATGTTTCACCACGCCAGATGGTCTCTGCAGCAACAGCGATGATTCCATTCCTCGAGCACGACGATGCAAACCGCGCGCTCATGGGATCGAACATGATGCGTCAAGCAGTTCCACTTCTTCGCGCTGAAGCTCCACTAGTTGGAACTGGCATGGAGTTCCGCGCAGCAGTTGATGCTGGCGATGTCATCGTCAGCGAAAAGGCTGGCGCAGTAACAGAGGTCAGCGCAGATGAAATTAAGGTAAGTCATGACGATGGCACATCGAAGACTTACTACCTATCTAAATTCCGTCGCTCCAATCAGGGTACCTGCTACAACCACAAACCAGTTGTTGCCCAAGGTGTGCATGTTGCAGCCGGCGATGTTCTCGCTGATGGACCAAGCACTGATCTTGGTGAATTAGCACTTGGAAAGAATCTACTTGTGGCGTTCATGCCATGGGAAGGCCACAACTACGAAGATGCAATCATCTTGAGCCAACGCTTAGTGCAAGATGATGTGCTCTCATCAATCCACATCGAAGAGTATGAAGTTGATGCTCGCGATACCAAGCTCGGTGCAGAAGAGATCACGCGCGACATTCCAAATGTCAGTGAAGAAGTTCTCGCCGACCTTGATGAGATGGGAATCATTCGCGTAGGTGCTGATGTAGTACCTGGTGACATCCTCGTTGGAAAAGTAACCCCTAAGGGTGAAACTGAGCTCACGCCAGAAGAGCGCCTACTTCGCGCGATCTTTGGCGAGAAGGCCCGCGAAGTCCGCGATACCTCACTAAAGGTTCCACATGGTGAAGGTGGCAAGGTTATTGGCGTAAAGGTCTTCGAAAGCGAAGAAGGGTACGAACTTCCATCCGGCGTCAACCAACTTGTTCGCGTCTATGTCGCACAGAAGCGAAAGATTCAGGATGGTGACAAGCTTGCCGGTCGCCACGGTAATAAGGGTGTAATCGCAAAGATTCTTCCTATCGAAGATATGCCATTCCTCGAGGATGGAACTGCAGTAGATGTAGTTCTCAATCCACTTGGTGTGCCGGGCCGTATGAACGTTGGCCAGGTACTTGAGACCCACCTTGGTTGGGTAGCAAAACAGGGTTGGCAAGTTGAAGGTGATGACGCTTCATGGAAGCAGAATCTCAAGTCAATCGGCGCTCAAACCGGAAAGCCTGGCACTCGCGTAGCAACACCAGTCTTCGACGGTGCACGTGAAGATGAGATCACTGGCTTGCTCGGTTCGACAATGCCAAACCGCGATGGAAATCGAATGGTGGGCGCGAGCGGAAAAGCTCGACTATTTGATGGTCGAAGTGGTGAGCCGTATCGCGATCCAATCTCCGTTGGCTACATGTACATCTTGAAACTCCTCCACTTGGTCGACGACAAGATTCACGCACGTTCTACAGGTCCTTACTCAATGATCACTCAGCAACCACTTGGCGGAAAAGCTCAGTTCGGTGGTCAGCGATTTGGTGAGATGGAGGTGTGGGCGCTTGAAGCGTATGGAGCCGCTTACACACTTCAAGAGTTGCTCACTATTAAGTCTGATGATGTGCTCGGCCGCGTCAAGGTTTATGAAGCAATCGTCAAGGGCGAGAACATCCCTGAACCAGGCATCCCCGAATCTTTCAAGGTGCTTATCAAAGAGATGCAATCACTCTGTCTTAACGTTGAAGTGCTCTCATCCGATGGCGCAGCTATCGAGATGAAAGACACTGATGAAGAAGTGTTCCGTACTGCAGAAGAGCTCGGCATCAACCTATCTCGGGTTGAGCCAAGCAGCGTCGAAGAGATCTAGGAGAGGCGATACCTATGTTAGATGTCAACTTTTTTGATGAGTTGAAGATTGGTCTTGCTTCTGCTGATGACATTCGCACGTGGTCACATGGTGAAGTCAAGAAGCCTGAGACAATCAACTACCGCACGCTCAAGCCAGAGAAAGATGGACTTTTCGACGAGAAGATCTTCGGACCTACTCGCGATTGGGAGTGCTATTGCGGTAAGTACAAGCGCGTTCGCTTCAAGGGAATTGTCTGCGAACGTTGCGGCGTCGAAGTTACTCGCGCAAAGGTACGACGTGAGCGAATGGGCCACATCGAGCTTGCTGCACCTGTTACGCACATCTGGTACTTCAAAGGTGTGCCAAGTCGTTTGGGATACTTGCTCGATTTAGCACCAAAAGATCTCGAGAAGGTTATTTACTTCGCTGCATACATGATTACCGAAGTTGATGCAGATGCTCGTCACGAAGATTTCGAACAAAATCAGAAGAAGATTGCTTCAGATAAGAAGAAGATTGAAACAAAGCGCGACCTCGATATCGATGCACGCCAGAAGAAACTCGAAGCTGATCTTGCCTCTCTCGAAGATGAGGGAGCGAAATCAGATATTCGTCGCAAGGTTCGCGAGCAAGCTGAGCGCGAAATCAAGCAGCTTCGCGACCGTTCACAACGCGAACTCGATCGCTTAGAAGAGGTCTGGGAGCGCTTTAAGAATCTCAAGGTTCAAGATCTAGAAGGCGATGAGCAGCTCTATCGTGAGATGCGCGATCGTTTTGGAATGTATTTCAAGGGCCAGATGGGCGCTGCTGCAATCAAGCACCGTCTCGAGACCTTCGATCTCAAAGCTGAAGCAATCAACCTTCGCCATATCATTGCAACGGGCAAGGGACAGAAGAAGACTCGTGCGCTAAAGCGTCTTCGAGTCGTCTCTGCATTCCTTAACACCACCAATTCGCCATCTTCCATGGTTCTCGATGCAGTTCCAGTTATTCCACCGGATCTTCGTCCGATGGTTCAACTCGATGGCGGGCGCTTTGCGACATCTGATCTCAACGATCTTTATCGTCGCGTAATCAACCGAAATAATCGTTTGAAGCGACTTGCTGATCTCGGTGCACCAGAGATCATCGTTAATAATGAAAAGCGTATGTTGCAAGAGGCAGTCGATGCGCTCTTCGATAACGGTCGCCGTGGTCGTCCAGTAACGGGTCCTGGCAACCGTGCACTTAAGTCACTTTCTGACATGCTCAAAGGTAAGCAAGGTCGCTTCCGTCAAAACCTTCTTGGTAAGCGCGTTGACTACTCAGGTCGTTCTGTCATCGTTGTTGGCCCGCAATTAAAGCTGCACCAGTGCGGTCTACCAAAGCAGATGGCTCTTGAACTCTTCAAACCATTCGTGATGAAACGTCTTGTTGACCTTAACCACGCCCAGAACATCAAGTCTGCAAAGCGAATGGTCGAGCGCGCTCGATCTGTGGTGTGGGATGTTCTTGAAGAAGTTATTGCCGAGCATCCAGTGTTGCTTAACCGCGCACCGACGTTGCACCGTCTGGGAATCCAAGCTTTCGAACCACAACTCATCGAAGGTAAGGCAATCCAAATTCACCCGCTCGTATGTACTGCATTCAACGCAGACTTCGACGGTGATCAGATGGCTGTGCACCTTCCATTGTCAGCAGAGGCGCAAGCTGAAGCGCGAATTTTGATGCTCTCGAGCAACAACATTCTCTCTCCAGCAAATGGTCGTCCAATCACCTCTCCTACGCAGGACATGGTCCTTGGCCTCTACTTCCTCACTCAACTTCGCGAGGGCGAAAAGGGTGAAGGTCGTGCATTCACATCGACCGCTGAAGCAATCATGGCTTTCGATCAAGGTTCGCTTTCGCTTCAGTCGAAGGTCAAGATTCGCATCGATGGTGCAATCCTCGATACAACTCTCGGCCGTGCGTTGTTTAACGAAGCGCTTCCGACTGACTTCTCGTACGTTGAAGAAGACGTTACGAAGAAGCAACTCGGCGCAATCGTCAACACTCTTGCTGAGCGCTACCCAAAGGTTGATGTTGCAGTCACTCTCGATGGTCTCAAAGCACTTGGTTTCTACTGGGCCACTCGCGCAGGCGTGACAATCGGTATCGAAGATGTCGTCACGCCTCCAAACAAGCAGAAGATTCTCGATGGATATGAGTCTGATGCTGAGCGTGTACAAAAGCAGTACGAGCAAGGTCTCATCACAGATGATGAGCGTCGCCAAGAGC
>CAZZFG010000059.1:0-5743 GCA_964653345.1 uncultured Bifidobacterium sp.
CAGATTGGCTCGTCGTATTGTGAAATTTGAAAATTCTTCGGCATATCTGGGTAGAAGTAATTCTTTCGCGCGAACCTGCTCTTAGGTGTGATCGAACAATTAAGGGCAAGTCCAATGCGAATCGTGCTTTCAATAGCTTTCTCGTTAACTACTGGAAGCGCTCCTGGCATTCCGAGGCAGACTGGGCAGGTTTGCGTGTTGGGCGCAGCGCCGAATTCAGTCGCGCAACCACAGAACATCTTGGTTTGGGTATTGAGCTCTACGTGAACTTCAAGACCAAGTGATGGTTCGTATTTTGAGATGACTTCATCATAAGAAAGCGCCATCATCGACCTGCCAAATCTGGTGCTTGATTGGTCAGTGGACCGCTCCATTTTTTGTGGAGCTCACGTTCGAGCGCGCCACCAACTTGATACAAGCGATCATCTTTCATGGCCGGTGCGATGATTTGAAAACCAACCGGCAATCCTTCAGATAAACCTGCTGGCAAGCTCATTGATGCGACTCCAGCGAGGTTGACCGGGATAGTTGCGACGTCGTTGAGATACATCGCAATTGGATCATCACTCTTTTCGCCAATCTTAAATGCAACAGTTGGGGTGGTAGGCGAAACTAATACATCAACCTTCTGATAGGCCTGCGAGAAATCTTGAGTGATTAGCGTGCGAACCTTCTGCGCACTTCCGTAGAAAGCATCGTAATATCCAGCTGAAAGCGCATAGGTGCCAAGGATGATGCGACGCTTTACTTCGCTACCAAACCCAGCTTCGCGAGTCATACTCATTACCTCTTCGGCGCTTCTTGTGCCATCGTCACCAACACGTAGGCCGTAGCGCATCGCATCGAAACGAGCAAGGTTCGATGAAGCCTCACTTGGTGCAATCAAGTAGTAAGCGCCAAGTGCAAATGTAAAATTCGGGCAGGACACTTCCACAATTTCTGCACCGAGTGATTCGAGAATAGCCAGCGATTCCGCGAAACGTTCAGCAACGCCCTTTTCGTATCCTTCGCCCGAAAGTTCCTTGACGACACCAATCTTCATCCCCTGCACATTTGCGCTCTGTGCGGCCGCGACAACATCAGGGACTGGCGCATTGATACTCGTTGCATCTTTTGGATCGTGGCCGGCAATAACTTGATGAAGAAGTGCAGTATCCAACACCGTGCGCGCACAGGGCCCTGCTTGATCCAAGCTTGATGAGAAGGCAACGAGTCCATAACGAGAGACGCCGCCATATGTTGGCTTCACTCCGACGGTTCCGGTGACTGCAGCTGGTTGTCGAATCGATCCACCCGTGTCAGTTCCGATGGCAAGTGGGGCTTCGAAAGCTGCAAGCGCTGCAGCCGAACCACCACCCGATCCACCAGGAATTCTCTCAACATCCCAAGGGTTGCGCGTTGGTCCGTAGGCGGAGTTCTCAGTCGATGAACCCATCGCAAACTCGTCCATATTCGTTTTGCCAAGGATCACTACGCCAGCGCTTTTTAACTTAGTGACAACTGTTGCATCGTACGGGGGTCGCCAACCTTCGAGGATTTTTGAACCGCAGGTGGTTGGAATTCCCTTTTGTGTGAGCACATCTTTCAATGCAAGTGGAACGCCGTTGAGCGCTGAAGCTGAACTACTACCACGCGCTTTATCTGCTGCATCAGCTTGCGCGAGTGCGCCCTCTGCATCGACATATAGAAAAGCGTTAATCTCGTCATCGACTCGCGCGATTTGATCGAGATGAGCTTGTGTTACTTCTCGAGATGAGACCTGGCCTGTCGCAATCAGAGATGCGAGCTCGGCAGCATCCTTCTTGATTAAGTCGCTCATGCCTCTTCACCTAATATCTGCGGCACTCTAAATCGAGAGTCCTCACTTGCCGGAGCGCCGCTTAGGGCATCTTCGGGGCTCAGGCTCGCCACAATCACATCAGGCCGAGCAACATTATTTACTTCAATGGGATGAGACATCGGCGGAACATCTGCACCGGCCGCTTCTTGGACCACAGCTACTGCATCGAGAATGCCATCGATCTGCCCCGCGAGATGGGTTAACTCGTCTTCGCCCAAGGTGATTCGAGCAAGCGCGGCGATACGCGCGACTTCTTCTCGAGAGATTCGGGAGTTACCAGCCATGCGGTAAGCCTACCCGCGAATTTGACCAGTTCCGGTCACGATCCAGGTGGTCGTCGTCATCTCTTCCAGCCCCATCGGCCCGCGTGCATGCGCTTTTTGATTTGATATTCCTATCTCTGCACCAAAACCCATCTCTTCGCCATCGGTGAAACGGGTTGATGCGTTAATCATGATCGCAGCCGCATCCATCTGATTGATAAAGCTCTCAATTGCCTTCGGATTCTCAGAAATGATTGCCTCGGTGTGGTTCGTCCCATACTTGCGAATATGCGCCGCTGCTTCATCGACATCGTCGACTACGCGAACGTTTATCTCGAGCACACCATATTCGGTCGACCAATTCTCCTCGGATGCAAGGGAAGCGTTAATACCGAGTTCCTTAGCCGCAGCCACGCTCTCTGCATCGCCATGAATGATAACTTTTTGATCGTCAAGGGCCTTTAGTGCCATGGGCAAGAAAGCGCCAGCAATCTCTCTGTGAATCAAGAGGGTCTCTGCTGCATTACATACGCTTGGCCGTTGACATTTTGAATTGATCAAAATCGGAAGTGCTTTTGTAAGATCACCATCTTTATCGACGAATACATGGCAGACACCTGCACCAGTTTCAATGGTCGGCACCTTCGCTTCATCAACTACAGTTCGAATCAGTGCAGCGCTTCCGCGTGGGATAACAAGGTCAACTAGTCCGCGCGCATGTAATAACTCAGTCACTGTGGAACGATCACTCGATGGCACGAGTTGGATGACATCGGCAGGTATGCCGACGCTCACTACTGCTTCGCGCATAATCGTCACGAGAATTTCATTACTCTTTGCAGCGCTTGATGATCCTCGAAGTAAAGCGCAGTTCCCTGATTTGAGCAGAATCACAGCAGCGTCAACGGTGACATTTGGTCGCGCTTCGTAGACCATCCCCACAATCCCAAAGGGAACAGTGACTTGTTTCAAATGTAGCCCGTTTGGCAAATTCCGTTCGCGCTTAACAATCCCAATCGGATCTGGCAACTCTTTGATCTTGCGCGCGCCCCCGGCAATTCCTGCAATACGCGCGGAATTCAACATCAGGCGATCGATTAAAGATTCTGAAATTCCCTCTTGTCGCGAGCGAAGTACATCTTCGTTATTAGCAGCGAGAATCTCACTTTCGCGCTCCTGTAGCGCCACAGCTATCGCTTCGATGGCAGCGTCTTTTTGAGCGCGTGTGGCATGTGCCAATACCACTCCTGCTTTTCGAGCCGACTCGGAGAGTTCCTTAATCACGAGCAACAGCCTAACCAATGTTGGGCGGGCTAGGCTTGGCAATATGTTCCGATTCTTACTCCGCTTGGTGCGGCGCATTCTCCTGTCTGTCCTCGCGTTTTATTTAGTCATTTTCAGCTTCACTCGCCTCATCCATTACCCGGAACCGATCTCTGCCATCCGACTTGGCCTTGCTCCGGCCCATGCAACACCCAAGCTGATGCCATCGCACTACATTCCACCCGCGACCACTCCTAAGGAATGGAATGAGAGCCTTGTTGAAATGCCGCCGACCGTGGTGTTTGGCGGCGCGCTCGGCACCTTGGAAGATTTCCTCGATAAAACGTCGACGAATGCATTCATTGTGGTTCGAAATGGCGTCATCAGCTACGAGTGGTACAAGCCTGGTTTCGATGAGAACTTTAGATTTCCGTCGTACTCTGTAGCGAAAACTTTGACTTCCATCATGATTGGTCAATTAATCGCAGAAGGAAAATTGCGAGAGAGCGACAAATTCGTCGATTTCTTCCCCGAATTAAAAAATGGCACCTCATTCGATGAGGTCACTATCAATCAATTACTCGATATGCGTGGGGGTATTGGCGTCTCTGATAACTATCCATCCGGACCAAGTGGTTGGGGCGTTGCTATCGCACAGATGTATGCCAGCACAGATCTCAAGTGGTTCTTGGGCAATAACCGCAAGATGGCATTTGAACCTGGCGCGAAGGGTGAGTACCGCAGCGTTGATTCGATGATGCTCGGCATGATTATCAAAAAAGTCACCGGTGAACGAGTTGCAGATTATTTCGGTCGAGAGGTGTGGCAACCGATGGGCGCAAGCCATGGTGCGACATGGAATGTCGATCACCTCGATGGACAGGAGAAGACCTTCTGCTGTTTCAACGCGACAGCGCGCGATTATGCGCTCGTGGGTCAATTGATTCTCGATAACGGACTAGCGCAAGGTAAACAAATCATTCCTCCAATATGGAATGCACGTCTTGCAACGCCAGTGGTGAAACTTGATCGAAACTGGGGCTATGGCGCGCAAATGTGGCACCCATACCCCAACACGTCGATGCTCCTTGGCCTACATGGTCAACATGTATTAATCGTGCCTGAGACGAAGAGCGTGATCGTGAAACTTAGTGATGACCTTAATTCTGAAGATGAGGGTGCCGTCACTGAGGTTATGTACGGCCTGGCAATGCGCTCTTAAATAAGCGTTAGATCGTCTCTATGGACGAGTTCGCGTTCGTACTCTGCACCGAAAGTTGCTGCTAGTTCCTTTGTGCTCTTACCCAATAATTGCGGGATCTCATCGCTATCGAAGGCAACTAAACCTCGGGCGATGACCGCTCCGTGGGCATCGACCAAATCAACAACGTCACCGGCGGCAAAATCTCCAGTTACCGTTGTGACACCTGCTGGAAGTAACGAAGTTCCACGCTCAAGAATCGCTTGCGTCGCACCTGCATCGAGCGTGAGCGCTCCCTTTGGGGTAGATGCATGCGCGATCCACAATGCGCGCGATGGTGCGCGATGGTTACCCGCATGAAAAATCGTTCCAACTTCTTCGCCATCGACTGCGCCACGCACATTGGCAAGCGAGGTAAGCACAACTGCTATCCCCGCAGTTGTCGCAATTCGAGCAGCCTCTACTTTGGTCGCCATTCCACCGCTACCAACTCCCGAATTGCCCGCTCCCCCGATGTTGGCGCTGGCTAACTCTGCGAAATTCGACACTTCGCTTATTTTGTTGGCATTTGGTGCAGAAGGTGGCGCGTCGTATAGCGCATCGATATCCGAAAGTAAGACAAGTAAATCTGCTTGGACAAGGTGTGAGACTAGAGCTGCCAATCGATCGTTATCGCCGAAGCGAATTTCAGAGGTACCGACCGTGTCGTTCTCATTGACCACTGGCACTACACCGAGCGCAAGTAAACGATCGAGAGTGCGTTGTGCATTCCGGTAGTGACTTCGCCGGACAATATCTTCGCTCGTGAGCAGAACTTGCGAAGCTGTGATCGAGTGACGCGCAAAAGATTCGGTATATCGATGCATCAACAACCCTTGGCCAACTGACGCTGCCGCTTGTTGTAATTCAAGTTCTTTTGGCCTGGACTTCAATCCCAATGGAGCAAGTCCTGCGGCAATCGCGCCTGAAGTGACCACCAAAACTTCGATGCCACGAGATTTCGCACGTGCAACTGCATCAACTAAAAGATCGACAGCCTTGCTATCTAGGCCAGCGCCAGCGCTCCCAGTTAATGATGAAGACCCTACTTTGACGACGATACGTTTCGCGCGCGTGACCTCATTGCGCATCGTCCTCACTCCAATCTTCATCTTGCGTACCAATGCTTTCATCTTC